>NZ_KZ454939.1:373827-651327 GCF_002797355.1 Bacillus xiapuensis
GCCTATTCGGGCTTTATTAATTGATAAGGAAAATCGAAATTTCAATTTGCTGAAACATAAGTTAGGCACATTGCGTATCACGAAAAAGTCAAATAAATGGATCGCACAAATTTCTGTCACTACGCCTACTCCTCAAAAAACGGGATTCAAGGTTATGGGAGTTGACTTAGGTTTAAAAGTTCCGGCTGTTGCAGTAACTGATGACGGAAAAGTGCGTTTCTTTGGTAACGGCAGACAGAATAAATATAAAAAGAGAAAGTTTCGTTCTGTTCGTAAAGCATTAGGCAAAAAGAAAAAATTAAATGCTATCCGCAGTTCAAAAAACAAGGAACAGCGTTGGATGAAAGATCAAGACCATAAAGTAAGTCGTGCGATTGTTAATTTTGCTAAAGAAAATGAAATCTCTGTCATTCGTTTAGAACAATTAGCGAATATCAGACAGACGACAAGAACAAGTCGTAAAAACGAAAAGAATTTGCATACATGGTCTTTTTATCGTCTATCTCATTTATTGAGTACAAGGCCAAGTTAGAAGGCATTAAGGTTGAATATGTGAATCCTGTTTATACGAGTCAAACATGTCCTAACTGTTCTGAAAAGAACAAAGCACAAGACCGCAAATACAAGTGTAAATGCGGATTCGAGATACATCGTGATCTAGTAGGTGCTATGAATATTCGATGTGCACCTGTGATTGATGGTAATAGTCAATCAGCATAGGGAACTATAGGTTCTGCCCTATGAGGGGCAATGAGATGCCCTCATCTTGAAGGCTGTTCAAAACAGAAATGGACTGCGAACGCTTAGTCATTCAAGAATCCCACCCGTTTAACCGTAAGGTTTAGGGCTTGCGTCTTTAGACGTGGGAGTCTCAATTGAACATGGATAGTCACACACTTCCTCAATAGCACCCGTTTGCAATCAAATGTACATCTGGCCTCTGCTGAATAAATAGACTTCTTGCTCTTTATATTCAGCGAAAATTGTGAAGGCCTCGTGCTTGAATTTTTTCTCATTCAAAGCCGGCTGCAAAGCTGAAACCAGCGGCACTTGCATCTTTTACTAATCACTTTGCCCCCTGCTGATTGGAAGTGATGATTCCTTTTGCAAAGATTATTACATTCCTTGAATAATTAATCTCACTATAAATGGATGTTCAAAAGGATATGTTCAACTATTTTTCTTCCAAATATTTATAGATAAGTATACTTTTTTAACAGATTCTGCGACTGTCTGGCCTTTTTTTGTTGAGATTGTAAATTGTAAATGTAGGAAATGTTAATGCAGTCTTAATAAATGTTAAATCGTATAAAAAATGCGGTGTTTGTCGAAATAATGTGATTAAATATCCATTGAGAGGAGGACAGATAACGTGAGCAAAATTGAAATTGAGAATCTTTCGAAATCCTATGACCAAAAACACTATGTGTTAAATGGGATCGATGTAACGATAGAAGAAGGGGAGTTTTTCGTACTGGTCGGTCCTTCGGGTTCGGGGAAAAGCACATTGCTGAGAATGATTGCCGGCTTGGAGGAGATATCAGGCGGTACGCTGCGCATGAATGGTCAAGAAGTCAATCACTTGCCTCCAAAGCAGCGGAATTTATCGATGGTTTTTCAAAACTATGCCTTGTATCCGCATTTGACGGTCGAGCAAAACATCTTGTTTGGGCTAAAGGCGAAAAGAGTATCGAAAGAGGAGCAGAAAAAGCGGCTAATTAAAGCAGCAGATATGATGGGGTTAACCGATTATTTAAAGCGCAAGCCGCGCCAATTATCCGGAGGACAGCGCCAGCGGGTAGCGCTCGCTCGCGCGGTAGTCAGCGATGCGCCGCTGTGTTTGATGGACGAACCACTATCCAACCTGGATGCCAAATTGCGTGCGCAAATGAGAACGGAAATCCGCCGGCTACAGCGGCAGCTTGGCTTAACCATGATCTATGTCACTCATGATCAAATTGAGGCAATGACAATGGGCGACCGGATTATGGTGCTGAATGACGGCAAAATCCAGCAGGTCGGCAATCCGATTGAATTATATAACGAGCCGGCTAATTTGTTTGTTGCTTCATTTATTGGCTCGCCGCGGATGAATTTAGGATCAGCTGTGCTGAAAGGAAATGTTCTGTTGATTGAAAACGAATATGAAGTGCTACTTTCAGATCAGACAGTTCATGCACTGCCGCAAAATGAACCGCTAACGGTAGGCATTCGTCCGGAGCATTTAACGCCGGCAACGGGGATGCTGCCATCGCATCAGCTTGAGACGGTGAATGTGGAGCAGTTAGGAAATGAAACGCTCTTGACATTTGCAGCAGGGGAACAGCTGTGGACAGCAAAATGGATCGGACAGCATTTAATTCAAAGCAATGAGACCGTCTCACTTCATATCGGAGAAGAGCATCTGCTGTTTTTTCACACTGAATCAGGTGAGCTGATCCGTTCCGCACAACAAACGAATGGGAATGGGGCAATGGTGAGCGTATGAGTGAAGCATCTTTAACAAATACAACCGTGAATAAAGTCGATGTCCGCAGCATCAAGAGAAAAGAAGCCGCCATCCGATTATTCAAGGGATTCTTGTTTTTGCTGCCTTCGTTATTGCTATTCGGTGTGTTTTTATTTTATCCGATGGTAAAGACCGTTTATTTAAGTCTGTTTTTAACGAACAGCAGCGGGGAAACGACCCTTTTTGTCGGGTTGAAAAATTACATCGAAACGCTGACCTCTCCGCTTTTCTTAAACAGTATGAAGGTGACGGGCTTATTCGTGTTATACACCGTGCCGCCGACGATTATCTTCAGTCTGTTTCTGGCCCTTTTGGCGAATGAAAAGCTTAAAGGAGTCGGCGTATACCGAACAATTTTCTCCTCATCCATGGGGATCTCAACGGCCGCCGCTTCCGTGTTTTGGCTGTTTCTGTTTCATCCGACCATCGGGGGATTGAATCAGATTTTACAATGGATGGGGCTGGACACGATCGCCTGGCTGACCGATCCGCAATGGTCGCTGTTTTCCGTTTCGCTATCGACGATTTGGATGAATACAGGCTTTACCTTTTTAATATTACTCGGCGGATTGCAGTCGATTCACAGCTATTTATATGAAAGTGCGCAAATTGATGGGGCGAGCTACTGGTATCAGCTGAGAAGAATTACGATTCCAATGCTGTCACCGACGCTGTTTTTCGTTGTCACTGTCACATTGATCAATGCCTTTCAAACATTCGGCCAGATTGACATGCTTACAAAAGGCGGACCGCAAAACTCTACCAACCTGATTGTCTATTCTATTTATCGGGATGCTTTTGTAAATTATCAATACGGTCTGGCAAGTACAAAAGCAGTAATTCTTTTCATCATCATTTTGCTGCTGACATTCGTGCAATTTAAGCTGGGTGAAAGGAAGGTGCATTATCAATGAGCATGCCGCTGTATCGCAAGGTTCTCACTTACTTCTTGCTGACAGTGATGGGGGTTGTGGTTTTTGCGCCAACTATCCTCGCTTTTTGGTTAAGCTTTATGTCCAATGAAGATATCTTTTCTGGAAACTTCTTTTCGCCAAAGCTGACGTTTGATAACTACATATTAGCATTTGAACGGTTTCCATTATGGTCCTATTTAATTAATAGCTTCATTGTTTCGCTGGTTATTATGATGGGCCAATTGATTGTTGCCAGCTTGGCCGCCTATGCCTTTGTTTTTCTGAAATTCAAAGGGAGAAATGCTCTGTTCTTCCTATTCCTGGCGACGATGATGATCCCGTTTGAAGCGTCCATCATTCCGAACTTCCAAACAATTCGGGATGCCGGTTTATTAAATACCTATAGCGGATTAGCTTTGCCGTTTTTGGCCACAGCGTTTGGAACGTTCTTGCTTCGGCAGAACTTTAAGCAAATTCCCTATGAATTAAAGGAAGCCAGTGAAATTGTCGGCATGGGAGACTTTCGCTTTTATTTAACGGTTGTCTTGCCTACGGCTAAAACAAGTCTGGTGACATTGGGGGTATACGGCTTTTTAAGCGCATGGAATATGTACTTATGGCCGCTGTTGGCTACGACTGATGACACGGTCCGAACCGTGCAAATTGGTTTGAAGCAGCTTCAGTCTCAAGAACAGATGAACGAATGGGGAGTGATGATGGCTGGTGCCGTGATCGTTGCCATTCCAACTTTGCTTTTATTATTCTTAGGCCAAAAGCAGCTCCAAAAAGGTCTTACAGAGGGTGCTATTAAATAAGGAAAAGGATGTGTTCATATGAAAAAGATGCTTTTATTCATCGGATTATCTGTTCTGCTTGTTGTATTAGCCGCTTGTGGTTCAAAAGAAGAAAAAGCCAATGCAGGTGAGCCGCAAAAAACTAAAGATGGCAAAACGGTCGTGACCTTCTGGCACTCTATGGGAGGTAAAGCGCAAGAATCGCTGGATGAGATTGTGAAAGAATATAACGAATCGCAAGACAAAGTTCAGGTCAATGCCGAGTATCAAGGCACCTACGAAGAGTCGTTGCCTAAGTTTCAAAGCGTAGCCGGTTCAGATGCAGCGCCGACAATGGTGCAGGTGCAGGAAGTTGGTACAATGGCCATGATCAACAGCGGCAAGATTGAACCGATTCAAAAGTTTATCGATGAAGAAAACTATGACATGAAGCAATTGGAAGAAAATATCGTCAATTATTATAATGTGGATGGAAAGTTTTATTCTATGCCGTTTAACTCTTCAACACCAGTGCTTTATTACAATAAGGATGCCTTCAAAAAAGCGGGGCTAGATCCGGAAAAAGCGCCAGCAACATTTGAAGAGGTAGAAGAGTTTTCTAAAAAAATTGTAGAAAGCAATCCGAAGATGAAAGGCTTTGCTCTGCAAGCGTACGGATGGTTATTCGAAGAGCTGCTTGCTAACCAAGGCGGAGAATTATTGAACAATGATAACGGCCGCTCTAAAACTGCGACAAAAGTGGCTTTTGATGAAAAAGGAAAATCCATTTTTGAATGGGTTGAACGAATGAATAAAGACAAAACATTTGCTAATTACGGCACAAATGGTGACAATATGATAGCTGGTTTCTTAGCGGGAGATGTAGCGATGTTTATGCAATCCTCTGCTGCTTTGCGCGATGTGGTGGATAATGCTTCGTTTGAAGTAGGTTCAGCTTATATTCCATATCCTAAAGATGCAGAACGCGAAGGTGTCGTGATCGGCGGAGCTAGCTTATGGATGTCAAAAGGCAAGCCCGCTGAAGAACAAAAAGCAGCATGGGATTTCATGAAGTATTTGCAGACACCAGAAGTGCAAGCAAAATGGCATGTAGGCACTGGTTACTTCGCAATTAATCCGAAGGCCTATGACGTAGATGTAGCGAAAAAAGCGCATAAAGAAATGCCGCAATTGAAAGTAGCCATTGAGCAATTGCAGTCATCAAAATCCTCTTTCGCAACACAAGGAGCTTTGATGGATATGATTCCTGAAGAACGAAAAATTATGGAAACAGCTTTGGAAAGTGTATATAACGGAGAAGACGCGGATAAAGCATTTAAATCTGCTGTCGAGCAAGTAAACGCCGCTATTGAACAAGCGAATGCCGCACGCGGTGAATAATAGATAGAAGAAGAGGGAGGCAGCTGCCTCCTTTTTTTGCAGGAGGATTACTATGACAAAAATATTTGCTCATCGAGGTTGGAAAGGCCAATACCCAGAGAATACATTGCTAAGTTTTCGCAAGGCGTTAGAACTGCAAGTTGATGGATTAGAGTTTGACGTGCAGCTGACAAAAGACGGTGAACTGGTCGTCATCCACGACGAACAGTTGAATCGGACAACGGACGGATCCGGATTTGTTAAGGATCACACTCTTCAAGAATTAAAGGAATACAGTGCAGGAGCTGTATTTCAGGAGCATCCGAATTTTCAGCAGGACTGGAAGGAGGAACGAATTCCGACGTTAACAGAAGTCCTGCAATTGCATCAAGAATTTCCGCATGCGTATTTGAACATTGAACTGAAAACCAGTGTTTTTCGTTATCCGACCATTGAAGAAAAAGTGCTGGACTGTTTAAAACCGTTTCATTGTCATCAGCAAATTATATTTTCTTCCTTTCATCTGCCGACTTTAATCAGATTGCGGCAGCTCGATTCAGAAGCCCATATTGCTTGGCTAATCAACGATTTCGTTCCCCAGCCGGAAGATTACATGCAGACCTTTCAGTTGGATGCATTGCATATTAATCAGCATATTTTGCGATCGGAACCGTATGGAGCGCCGGAGTTAGTTTCCCGGTTACGCGCTTGGACCATCAATGAGGAGCAAATGATGAAAGAAGCTTTTCTAAGCAATATTGATACGGTGATGACGGATCATCCGGACATCGCATTGCGCGTGAAAGATGAAACAAACATTCCTGATTAGCAGTGCGGTTTTGGCGGTATTATGCGCTATAATTATATTTGGAAAAGAAAAGGAAGTAAGCCGATCCGCGCCGCCAGAAATCTTTGCCCATCGCGGAGCTGTCGATCAATGGAATGAGCATACGATCCAAGCCTACAGGCAATCCATACAAGATGGGGCGGATTGGATTGAGATTGATTTGCGGATGACCAAAGATGGAGTGCTCGTTCCGATGCATGATGAGACGATTGAAAGGACAACAACAGGCAAAGGAAAAGTTGAGGACATGACGTGGAAGGAGCTGTCGCAGTTTCAATCGGTTTCGCCCAAGCATACGGCTCCGATTCCAACCCTTGAAGAAGTGTTCCAAACTTTTGGTGATCTGCCGCGTTATTATATTGAAACTAGACTTGTCCGAAACCGGCCTCAAATGGAGAAAGAGCTTGTCCGCCTGTTAAAAAAGCATCGCTTATTGAACAGCCAGCGAGTGATGGTTCAGTCGTTTGATTCCGCCAGTTTACATGAGATGAAACGATTAGCCCCGAATTTGCCGTTCGTGCAATTATATCGAACGAAGAAATTTTCTTTGAAGGAAGCGATTCACAGCCCGTATCCAACGATTGGTTTAGAATCCCGCCATGTCAGCCAGAAGACGGTTGAAGCGCTTCATCAAGCAGGAAAAGAGATCCATGTCTTTTTCAATCAAAGGAACCGGGAAAAAGCGGAGCAAAAAAGAATAAGCCATTTCAATATAGACGGTTACTTCACCAACAACGTCCGTTATACAAAAGCATTATTTCAGCGCTAATAAAGCTGTCTCACAAGTCGGTCTTCCGGCTGTGAGACAGCTTTTTAAAAAGGGAAGAAATGAAGAAGTGACAGGAAAGCTTAGTAAAAGCAGCCATTGTTTCAAGGGGGATAGAATAGTTCCAGCAATAAAAAGGGGTTGGGGGAATAGATTTATTAAAAATAAAAGTATTAATCTATTAGAAAAAAGAAAAATATATAAATTTCAAGACAAAGTAATAAAAAATGTAATTAAGATAATGGTATATGTTTTTTATAGGGGCCGTCCAATCAGTCCTTAAAATAAAAGAGGGTGGAGATAAACGACTCGTTTTTCTCCACCTCTTTTTGGCGGTTTCCGCTATTTCTCTGAAAGCAGCTGACGGATGCCGGCTACTTTCAGGAGGTGGTGGGCTATAGCCACAATCCCGAATAGGGAAACTAAGCGTTTAGTGCTGTGTGATTGTTGTAAGATACTCGCGAATGGCTTCGACCGCTTCGCCGGTGTTGTGGGCTTGTATTGTGACGATTCGGTCCTCGTCATATTGATTCGTCGAATGTTCGTATAAGGGATCATAATAGTATTCGAGCAGCAGCTTTACTGCAGAAGCAAAGCAGTCTGCTTCCAAATCGGATTCAATTTGCTTAGCGATGGGGGTATGAATGCGTCTTTTGATTCGGCGGAATGCCTCTAAACATTCTTGTTTGTAATCCCACGGCTGATAGTCTTCCAATATGTGGATGATTCTTTCTTCAATGGGCATATCAATCACCAGCTGAGTTCCTTGTTCTTTTGCTTTCATTAACTGATCAGGAAGCGTCACTTTTCCGATTCGTTTGCTTTCCCCTTCAAGCAGAAGGTAAGGAGAGGATTGGAATCGTTTCAATTCTTCGGTCAGCAAGGCATCAAATGTTTTTTGGTTATGGGGCTGCAAGCCAATTTGTCCGAATATGGAGCCTCTATGATTCGCAAGACCCTCGAGGTCAATGACCGGGAACCCTTCCTGCCGAAGGCGATGAAGCAAGGCAGTTTTGCCTGATCCTGTATTTCCGTTGATCACATAGACGCGTTGCTTGATATCTAATGCGCAGAGCTGCTCTACGACCCATTGCCGATAGGCGCGGTAGCCTCCTTTCAGGCGAAGAACCGAGATGCCCATTAAAGAAAGAACAGTGGCTGTGGTGCGGCTTCTCATGCCGCCGCGCCAGCAAAATACGGACTTTTCGCCTGGAATCCGGGCAAACTCCTTCACGAACGCAGGCAATTTCGCTGAAACGATTTCAAGGCCGCGCTCCTTCGCTGCTTGCGGGCTTACTTGCTTGTACAATGTTCCGATTTCCGCTCTTTCTTTATCGTCAAAGAACGGGATATTTAAGCTGCCGGGAATGGTAGCCTCTTTATATTCAGATGGTGATCTCACATCAATCATATTAATTTTGCCTTGATCCTTCAATGAGAGTAACTGCTCTATTGAAATATCTTTAAACATTCTATTCCAGCCTTTCTGCTTGCGCGAGATGCTCATTGAAAAAGTCGGCTGCTGTGCCGTTTTTTCATGAATTACAACACGGTGATATGTCCGGGATGTTCTTCCGTCACTTCTCCAATGACCGCCGCTGCTACGCCAGCTGACTGTAAATCAGACAGCAAGCTCTTGGCGTCTTCGCTGGAGACAGCCATTAATAGCCCTCCGGAAGTGACCGCATCGCATAAAATCCATTGATCGATTTGGTCCATCGCTGTCGGGAAAGTTACATCTTCTTTTATATGGGCAAAATTATTTTTTGTTCCGCCTGGCACCGCGCCCGCTTCAGCCAGTTCTCTTACTCTGGGCAGCACAGGGACTTGATCTTTATAAATGCTGAGGCCAGTACGGCTTCCTTTCGCCATTTCCAATGAGTGGCCGAGTAATCCGAAGCCTGTTACGTCCGTACATGCATGGATATTGTAAGATGCCATCGTTTCAGCAGCTGTTTTATTTAATGTTGCCATCACTTTTGTGACATTGGCGATTTCTTCTTCTGTGACCAGTCCGCGTTTAATGGAAGTAGTAGTGATACCGACGCCGATTGGTTTCGTTAGAATCAGCTGATCTCCTGGTTTGGCCCCAGCATTTGTCCGGATTTTCTCCGGATGGATGATCCCCGTAACGGCCAACCCGAATTTCGGCTCTTTATCATCAATAGAGTGACCGCCCACTAATGTGGCACCTGCTTCCTGCAATTTATCTCCAGCTCCGCGCAAAATCTCAGTCAAAATGTTCTTGTCTAGTGAAGAGATCGGAAACGCCACAATATTTAATGCGGTAAGCGGTTTTCCTCCCATTGCATAAATATCACTGATAGCATTCGCGGCAGCCACTTGTCCGAATGAATAAGGGTCATCAACAATCGGAGTGAAGAAGTCAACGGTCTGAACAATGGCTAAATCATCGTTCAAACGGTATACACCTGCATCATCACTTGTATCTAAACCAACTAATACATCGGGATTCGGTGCGGCGGGCGGCAACTCTCTTAATACTTGAACTAAATCAGCAGGCCCGATTTTACAGCCGCAGCCCCCTTTTGAAGAAAGTGAGGTAAGCTTAATTTGATTCGTTTCTGCCATGAGAAAACAACCTTTCTATGCAATTGATATATATATTATAGAACAATCTGTTCGTAAAGCGAAATTTATTGTACAACGAAAGTGGAATTTTGAGGAATTATCCAATGGAAACCAGTGAATTATGTTATAATATTATGTCTGAAAATAATCATCATAGGAGGTTACCATGTCACAATTAGATTTGCCACCGCAGCCTCAGCCTGCGAATCATAAAAAAGTCCTTTGGCTTGTCGGGGCGTTTTTATTGATTGCAGCTGTTGGATTGCTTTATGTAAAATGGTGGCCTTATTACAACAAAACGATTACGGCCGCGACTACGCATTCGATCGGCTCATCCATTTTAGGAGATCTGTCGGAGACGGCGCCTTCCTGGCAAGCGGCTTTGGATTATGCCGCTGTTTATTTCCAATCTGTTTGGAAAGCAGCGATCTTAGGAGTTCTGCTCGGGTCCTTACTTCAAGTCTTGCTGCCGACACAATGGCTTCTGAAGTTCCTCGGAAAAGCCTCATTTGGCAGCACAGCGATTGCTGGAGCAGCTTCGGTTCCAAGTATGATGTGCACTTGCTGTGCCGCACCCATCGCTGTTGGACTTCGGAAAAAGCAAGTATCGATCGGAGCAGCATTGGCCTATTGGATCGGAAACCCCATGATCAATCCAGCGACCCTGGTTTTTATGGCTTTCGTATTGTCTTGGGAATTTACCGTCATTCGTCTTGTATTCGGGCTGCTTTTAACTTTTGGGGTCAGCTATATAGCGAATCGTTTAGTGAAAGAACGCCAGTCCGTCAATATTGATCAACTCGTCGCTGAGACCGAACTTAAGGGTAGCTTTTTATCCAGATGGTTCAAAAGCATGGGTAGCATGCTGCTTTACATTGTGCCGGCATATGTTGTATCCGTCTTGCTCCTAGGAGCGGGCCGTGTTTGGCTATTCCCGCAATTGAGTGAAACAGCTGCGAACAGTTTACTGGCGATCATTTTATTTGCAGTGGCGGGAACGCTGTTTGTGATTCCAACGGCCGCCGAAATTCCAATTATCCAAGCATTTCTTTCTCTTGGCCTTGGAGCAGGACCAGCTGCAGCCTTGCTGATTACATTACCGGCCGTCAGTTTGCCTTCTTTAATAATGGTAGCTAAGTCCTTTCCGAAGAAAGTCTTATTATTCGTGGCTGCTTCAGTCATTATTCTCGGGGTAGTTAGCGGCTTAGTCGGCAAAGCCATTTTATAGCAGGGGAATGTTCGTCAGTACTTGGCGATTCCAGAAAATATAGCATTCCGTCCATTTGATATACTTGCGCGTTTATTGGCTCTTCGCTGTTTTTAAATGAAGCGGGGAAGAACGGATACGTGTATAAGAAGAGACGCTGCATATAGTGCCAAGGATTTTATCATTTTTTCTTGCTTTTCAAGCAGTAAGCTGTTTGAAAGTATTTGAACACCTCTCATTTATTAATAGACAAGGAGTCTTGCCTAATTTTCAACTAAGATGTGTAACCTAAAAAAAGGCGGCCTCGCTGTATAAATCTTTAATAAATTCACAACCTAAGTTGATGACTTTAATGGGAGGGAAGCAATATGGATCTAAAACGCGCCAAACAAATCGTTTCATCTTCTGCTGATATTGATGTGAAATTTCAAGGGGCCTCCGTCTGGATCGATCAATTGCATGAAGATGAAAAAATGGCCACTGTTCATTTAAGAGGCCCGCTTGAAGAAAGAACGCAGGTGGCGATTGCTGATTTAGTGGAAGCGGAGGATTAACAAGGAAGCCTGTTCTGCTTAGGCAGAGCGGGTTTCTTTTTCATTCTGCAAGACGTGTCACCCAAACAGCCAGCCCCTCCTATCTCGAAGCAATAAGCGAAAGCTGGATGAAATGCTAGAAAGAACGGATACAAATACAAAACAATACCCTAATATTCTCAGCCAAAGTTAAAATCCCCAAAAAACGGCTCCGTATCCAGAAAAATAAAAATTACTGAACAGAAATGCGTAGACCTCTTCAGTTTTCCAAGCCGGCCTGATATTATAAAAACATAACCCTATCAGCAATAGTCAAATAAAAAAGGAACAGCACTTTCCGCTTTCTAACGTTCTTGCTTAGTGCGAACCATAAGCGCACATAAAATCCCAGGGACATTCGCACCCGAATTCTAAGATGTTTTTTCCTTTTTCTTCAACTTATTATAAATTTATACCCTGTCTTTTAAAGAAAAGTAGCGAATTTTGGTGAAAAATGTCGATTCACCCCCATTTCAAGCCAAAATCGCCGTCGCACTCTACATGAGTGCGTGGATTGAAATTATTTTCTTATTCAAGAATTAGGCTCTGAACATGGTCGCACTCTACATGAGTGCGTGGATTGAAATGCGATAGTAAGACGGCATAGAGTCGTACATCAATGTCGCACTCTACATGAGTGCGTGGATTGAAATTATTTTCTTATTCAAGAATTAGGCTCTGAACATGGTCGCACTCTACATGAGTGCGTGGATTGAAATGCGATAGTAAGACGGCATAGAGTCGTACATCAATGTCGCACTCTACATGAGTGCGTGGATTGAAATATAGTTTTTTCAGCAGCATCTTTTCTTACTAAAGTCGCACTCTACATGAGTGCGTGGATTGAAATACTCTGGGCTTGACCGTTCGTCGACTGGTAATACGTCGCACTCTACATGAGTGCGTGGATTGAAATATAACTGAATCAATTAAGACGGGCTGAACCATAAGTCGCACTCTACATGAGTGCGTGGATTGAAATATTGCTAACTTACAAGAAAAAAAGGAGGGTTGATGTCGCACTCTACATGAGTGCGTGGATTGAAATATGTGCGGGCGGATCGCGGCAACGAATGGGTTGTGGTCGCACTCTACATGAGTGCGTGGATTGAAATCCGGAAGCAAACAGCGATACAGCCTATACACGCGTCGCACTCTACATGAGTGCGTGGATTGAAATGGTTTTTGTGTTTTTGTACTGCAACCTGGCAGCCGGTCGCACTCTACATGAGTGCGTGGATTGAAATGATTCGCACGTTTTTATTTACGGCGCTCTTAGCCGTCGCACTCTACATGAGTGCGTGGATTGAAATAAATCATCGGCAAGAAAAATGGATCAATGTTTATGTCGCACTCTACATGAGTGCGTGGATTGAAATTCGATTTTAGAATAATAAGAACGATCAATCCCAGTCGCACTCTACATGAGAGCGTGGATTGAAATTGCTGTTGAGTTAGACGGCGGGAGGTTGGCTCGGGTCGCACTCTACATGAGTGCGTGGATTGAAATGAGCCTGCTTTAATACTAGTAAAAGTGGAATTATCAGATTATCTACACTGGCGTACCCCTTCCCAATTCACGGCACGCTTGAGTATCTGACCCCTGTTCAATATAAAACCATAGATTCTTAAAAATATTCAGCATAGCGCGGACATTCCAGCAACTTGTATTTTCTGCAATTTATCTCCTATAAGAACGCGGAGCGCATATGAAACTATGACTGGAGAAAAAAAGTCAATCCCAACGCCGGTTGCCACATTCCTATAAAGGGATGGATGAAAACAGCTATAGCTTATGAGGAGGAGAAAAAGATGTCGAATTATTGGCAGCGTCCAGAAATCAAAATCCCTAAAACGAAAAGCGAATGGATATGGGATATTATAGGCTTCTTCTTTTTCTTTGCCTCCATCTTGTTTCTGTTCATCGTTTGGGGGAACCTTCCAGAAAAGGTGCCTGCCCATTATGGCTTCTCTGGGGAAGTAAACAGATGGGGATCAAAGTGGGAACTGCTTATCCTTCCTGGAACGGGAGTATTTCTGCTTCTTTTGATGACGGCAATGGAAAGACATCCTGAAATGCACAATTACCCTCGCCGCTTTAATGAATCAAATGCTGAAGCCTTTTATCGGCACAGCCGAAAGATCGTAAATCAGCTCAAGAATATTTGCTTGCTCCTTTTTGCGTTCATTCAAGTTACAACCATTCTGATTGCTTTAGGCTACAAGATAAACCTAAATCAATGGTTTCTCCCCGTCATTATTGTCAGTACGGGATGGCCTATCGTGATTGGGCTTATTAAACAAAAAAAGATTAAATAATGGCTCATCTGCGGCCGGCCTTGCTAGAATGATAGAGAAAAGGAGGGATAACTGTGAGTGTACATAAAGAGATATCTCTGCATGCACAAAAGCAAAACCAGCTTTATCAGCAATTCATTGCGTTGGATGACAAGCGGGAGCATTTTATTGAAGAAGCGGTGGAATTGTGCAAAGCCGGCCGGGAGTTTACGACGGACCGCATTAATCAGGTGACGGAGCAAATCAATCGCTTGGCCAACCATCGGCTGATTCCCAGCCGTAAATGGGTCACAGAGGAAATGGTGCGTGAATATGTGAAGAAGCTGCAAGAAAACTGATAAAAGGGTGAAAGTCTGTTTCGCTCGCTGAACGCCTTACGAGAAATCGTAAGGCGTTTTTTGTTCCGCGTGCAAGCTTTCTCCTTCTAGAATGGGGTGGGGAATCTGAAATAAAAATAGGATAGTATGTAACCTACCTATTCGATTCGCTCGGTCTTGCAAGATGCGGGTGACAAAGGTGCTGCAGGGGATAACAGAAAGTCTTTGATGTGTGGAGGTTCTTTTTATGAGAGTGGGGATCCCTGCCTTTTTGTATCCAGCCGCCGCTAGTATGCTTTTTTTTGTTTCTTTTGCTCAATAGGGATTTTATTGCGTGTTCAAGAATATAGAAAATTGAGAATAATAAATAAATTATAAAGGCGGAGGGGTTATTATGAAGGGGCTTGTATCGTTTTTCAATAAATTGATGCAGCGCTATTTGCCGGATCCATTTATTTTCGTAATCATTCTCACTTTTTTTGTTGCTGGATTAGCGCTGCTTCTGACGGACAGCGGGCCATCCCAATTAGTGGAGTACTGGGGCGGCGGATTTTGGGATTTGCTGGCCTTTGCGATGCAGATGGTGCTGGTCCTGGTTACTGGACATGCGCTGGCAAGCAGTCCGCTTTTTAAAAAAGGACTGGGACAGCTGGCTTCCATCCCTCGATCGCCGGGGCAGGCGATTATTCTTGTATCGCTGATTTCCTTAGCGGCATGCTGGATTAATTGGGGATTTGGACTGGTGATTGGCGCTTTGTTCGCTAAAGAAATAGCGAAAAGAATGGAAGCGGTGGATTACAGGCTGTTAATTGCTAGCGCTTATAGCGGATTTGTGATTTGGCATGGGGGATTGTCAGGCTCTGTACCGCTTACGATAGCGACTTCTGGGCATTTTTCGGAAAAGGTGATCGGGGTTGTTCCAACGAGCGAAACACTGTTTTCAACGTATAATTTAGTGATTGTGGCGGCTCTTTTCGCAGTAATTCCTGTGATGAACCGCCTGATGATGCCAGGGAAAGATCAAACGGTGGCGGTTGACCGGTCGCTGCTGGAAGAGAAGGATGTGGAGCGGACGGCAGCCGCCAGGGAGAAGACTCCCGCAGACCGGTTAGAAAACAGCCGGCTGATCTCGCTGGCAACAGGATTATTAGGGCTTTTGTTCTTAATCTTTTATGTGCAGGAAGAGGGACTGAATCTTAACTTGGATATCGTTAATTTTATTTTTTTATTTCTGGGAATTCTTCTTCACGGTACGCCGAAACGTTTTTTGGAAGCGGTGGGAAACGCGGTGAAAGGAGGGAGCGGCATTATCATTCAATTTCCGTTTTATGCGGGATTGATGGGCATTATGGTATCTTCAGGGCTGGCGGATGTGCTTTCGGAAGCGTTCGTCTCCATTTCCACGGAGGATACTTTTCATGTGCTTGTTTTTTGGAGTGCCGGTCTTGTAAATTTCTTCGTGCCTTCAGGCGGAGGGCAATGGGCCGTGCAGGCACCGGTGATGCTTGAAGCGGCGCAAACCATGGATGTTTCCCTGTCTAAAACCGCTATGGCGGTGGCATGGGGAGATGCATGGACGAATATGATTCAGCCGTTTTGGGCATTGCCGGCACTGGCCATTGCGGGGCTTAAAGCGAAAGATATTATGGGATTTTGTCTGATCACTTTATTGGTAAGCGGTGTGGTGATTTCCCTCGGGCTGTTTTTCTTGTGATCGACAGACCGTTGTAACCAAAAAATGCGGCCATGGAATCGAAAGCGATTTCATGGCCGGTGCAATGCTTCGCTTAACGGAATAATTTTTCAACTTTGAAATAAAAAGATCCAAACGCCGAGCGCGTGATTCATTTAATCAAATTTTTTATACGTTTTTCCGTATTTTAAAACGCTGAAAATGGCTTTCCCGTCGCTGGGATGATTCTCTCCGTAGTCAATTGGAAGAAGGGCAAAGAACACATAATAAATAGAAAAATAAACAAATTGGTAAAAGAAGAGGTGCTTTGGCCAAATGTCTGCCAAGATCATTCCATTGACAATGATGATCGATAAAATATTGAACAGGGAGCCTCCCGCATAAATAAGGGCATGCTTCCAGCGCCGTTCTTTGCGAATCTTGTCGTAAATGCAGGCGGCATCTGTGAAGTAAAACTGGCGAATTTCTATTTTGCCGAGCTTCAGGAGCTTTTTTCCTTTGCCGATAATTAGCTCAGTTCTAGCCCCGAATAGCTTAGCAAAAAAAACGTGACCTGTTATATGAATTAAAAAAGTAGCCGGCAATGTGATGAAAAAAGCCCAAGCAAAGGTTACCATATCGTCTAAAGTAAACATGAACATCCCTCCTTTTCAAGCTTTATCCTGCTTGCAAGATCCCCTTCTCTCCCCTCTTCAAGAATGAAAGGGGGACTAAAAGTCAACGCAGAAGATCACGGAGCCTGCATGCCCGTTACATTGTGATAAAGGCGTTGCCATGTCAGCTAATGTTCTTTTCAACAGCGGCCGATGAAAGCCTCTCCCGCTGATTAAAGGTTTTCACTATTATTTTGTAGCTATACCTCCTTCCATTGAAAGAAAACCTATTCTCCAAAATAGCGACAAAAGTAGGGTTGAAGCTTGGAGCTTTGTTCCTTTTGTTCAAAAGAAAGCTGCGGCAATGAAAGAAAGACTGTTGTATATTTATAAAAAGATATTGAATAATTATTTATAATTACGTATAATTATAAAAAATAAACGACGGGTTCAGCTTTGCACTCCAACGTGCAACAGCTGTCCAGTAAAATACAGCAGGAGAGGTTTGAGAAATATGGATGCAACGAAAAAGACAATAAGTATAAATGTTTATGTATTAATATTTAGCCTCATTCTATTGTCGGCGTTATTGACTCATTTCATGCCGGCGGGGCAGTTTGAAAGAGTGGAAGTAGATGGCCGCAGTGTGGTAAAGGCGGATACCTTTCAATTTACGGACGGAAATCCGCTCGGCTTTTTAGATATATTCAGCAGTATTCATGGCGGTATGGTGCAGGGGGCCGAAACGATTTTCTTCGTATTAATCATCGGAGGGGCATTTGGCGTTTTATCAGCCACAGGTGCATTAGATGCGTTCCTTGGAATGCTGTCACGCAAGCTGGGACGTCATGATAAACTGGTTATTCCTTTGCTGATGCTTTTCTTTGCTGCCGGGGGATCGCTGATGGGCATGTCCGATGAAACGATGGTCTATGTTGGCGTGCTGGTGCCCTTAGCGATTGCTTTAGGCTTTGATGCGATGACCGGATTGGCGATTGTCATGATCGGAGCATCGGTTGGTTTTACTTCAGCTGTTATGAATCCATTTACAATAGGTATCGCGCAAGGTATCGCGGAGCTGCCGACATTTTCTGGGATCGGTTTTCGTCTTGTTTTATTTGTAGTCTTATATTCAGCGGCTGTTGCGTACGTGTGGCGCCATGCCGCAAAAGTGAAAAAGAATCCGGCTGCCGGCATTTACGGCAAGTTTCAGCATGTGAATAAAGAAGAACTGTTAAAGGGACAAGGGAAAATGGAAATGAGACATAAATGGGTCATGGCGATATTTTTGCTTAACTTCCTTGTTCTCATGTATGGGGTGATTCAATTTGGCTGGTACATTCCAGAAATAGCGGGGTTATTCTTATTATTCGGTATATTGATGGGGCTGTTTGGCAAACTGTCGCCGGGGAAAATTGCAGATCATTTCATTAAAGGAGCCGGCGATTTAATCGGAGGCGCATTGATTATCGGATTAGCCCAAGCAATTCTAGTCATCTTTAATACAGCCGGCACTATGGATACGATTCTTTATTATTCTGCGGGTGTGCTGGATTCATTGCCGCCGGCCATCTCCGCTGTGGGAATGTTTTTCTTCCAGCTTGGGCTGAATTTCCTAGTTCCTTCTGGGAGCGGACAGGCGGCTTTAACGATGCCATTGCTTGCGCCATTGTCAGATATGATCGGCATCACTAGACAAACAGCAGTTCTGGCATTTCAGTTCGGCGATGGGATGTCCAATATCATCTTTCCAACAGTCGGCTACCTGATGGCTTCGCTTGCCATTGCGGGCATCTCATGGGGAAAATGGCTGAAGTGGTTTTTCCCTTTTTTCTTAATAGAAATAGCGATCGCTGTAATCGCCCTTATAATCGCACAATGGATCCAATACGGCCCATTTTAAGGAAAGGAAGAGGTATGTTATGACCGCGACTATTGTGAACGAGCAATTAATCAAGCAGGCAATTGCGGACCGGCGCTTCCTGCATCAGTATCCAGAGCTGTCTGGACAAGAATATGAAACAGGAAAATTTATCCGCAAGCGGCTGCAGGCTTTAAATATAGAGATATTAAATGAACAGCCGCCGAGCGTGATCGGCTTTATCAAAGGAACAGCGGGTGAGAAGACGATTGCTTTAAGAGCGGATATCGACGCGCTTCCGATCACAGAAGAAGGAGATAAACCATATATTTCACGATTTCCTGGCGTAGCACATATGTGCGGACATGACGGACATACGGCGGTTTTGCTGGCGGCGGCCGAGTGGCTGGCTAATCATCGGTCTGAAGTGCAGCCGAATGTTGTTCTGATCTTTCAATCCGCGGAGGAAATTACGCCAAGCGGAGCGGAGACGCTCGTGAAACAAGGGGTGTTAGACGGGGTGGACACAATCTTTGGCCTGCATTTGTGGCAGGGGCTTGAAAAAGGGAAAATGGGGCTTGTTCATGGGCCAATGATGGCTTCGATCGATGATTTTGAAATTACGATTAAAGGCTACGGCGGTCACGGTTCGATGCCGCACGAAACCGTTGATCCAATTTATGTGGCCACTCACGTCATTCAGTCCCTGCAAAGCATTGTGAGCCGCAAATTAAATCCGATAGAAGCCGGCGTAATATCAGTCGGAAAGATAGAAGCCGGCACTACCCATAATATAATTCCTAGCACAGCCAAATTAATTGGAACGCTCCGTGCTTTGACTCCTCAAGCGGTGCAAACGATCAAGCAGCAAATGGTTCAGCTGGCAACAGGGGTATGCCAAGCGTTTGGCGCGAAGGCCGAAGTGGAGTTTATTGTGGGAACGCCGCCGCTTGTCAACGATCTGAAAGAATCTCAATTCGTGGAATCGGTTATTCGCCGTTCATTCGGTGATGAGAAGTTTACAGCTGTGGCTCCTGTTATGGGGGGAGAGGATTTCTCTTATTATTTGCAGCAAAAGCCAGGTGCATTTGTTTTTGTCGGTATGGGCGGGGAAAAGAGCGCCTATCCTCATCACCATCCTCGCTTTGACATTGACGAGGATGTGCTGCCCGATGCGATTAAACTATTGATTGAAATTGTCAGACAGTACAACTAATTGGACATGTCCGTGTGTAAGAGATGGTTCGCTGACGGGCGCATGAACGGAAAGGGAGCGGGCAAGCCTTGACATTTTCCGCTTTTTTCGTTACAATGAACCTATCAATTTTCATATTCCTGCTAAGGGGAGTAGCTTTTACAGCAAAGTCGTCATTACGGAGTGCATCGCTCTCGGCTTTGTTGGCAACGAGTGTTGTTAGCAAGACCTTACCGAATGGTAAAGGTCTTTTTTATGAATAGAACCTATACCATTCGCGGTATAGGTTCTATTTGTTTAATCGCTGGCTTACAGAAGGAGGTGCGTAGCCGCAGGCTGCTTCTAGACGTTTTACGATTCATGATACAATAAACGATTAATAAATGGAGGATTTCAAATGTTAAAAAAAATATTTGCATCGATGTTAGTGTTCAGTTTATGTTTAGCTCCTGTCGGTAATTGGCTGGATTCAAGCGCTGATTCGGCAAGCGCCAAATCGTACAAGTCCGGCAAGAAGTCATTTAATTCATCCAACAGCAACAGCCCGTCGCTGTTTCAAAAAGATAAAGATCAAGATGTCAAGAAGCAAAATTCGATGACATCTGCGAAAAAAGCGACAGATACCAAGATGAAAAAAGGCGGGTTTTTAAAAGGAATGATGCTTGGCGGATTGGCTGGGCTGCTATTGGGCGGATTGCTCGGTGATCTCGGCATCTTAGGCTCCATCCTCGGATTCATGATTAATGTACTCGCTATTATTGCGATTATCATGATCGTCCGCAAAATCTTTAATACCCTGAAGAAAAAACGTAAGGAAGATCACGCATGGGAAAGATAAAAATTGCTGAGCAAGATATTGTAAATGCGATTTGTTTACATGCAGCAAGCAGCAAGAAAATTTCTCCCGAAGAAGTGAAAGTCGAGTTGATGTACGATGATGAATATGGATATTCGGCTGAAATTTATTGGTCGGGCCGGAAGCAAATTTTAGCGGCAGCTCATTTGATTGAAGCGCTTCGTTTTTGGATTGAGGCGGAGTTAAACATGGATCCTTATGCGGCAAGGATTGATCTAGTTCTCGATGATGAAGAGGGAATCATTGCTTTTGTGTGGTAGGCAAGAAAAGTTATACATGATGGGAAAATATTCTATTTCACCGAAAGTATAGACGAAAGCTGTTTCCTGAGAGGAAAATTCTTCTCAGGAAACAGCTTTTTTGATTATGGCGGGAGAAAATGAGCAAGAATGGTACTGCAGCAGCGGAAGCTCTCAGTGAGTGCCTTGCTTACCTGCCGTATAGGTTTTTTTATTCCAGCAACAGGGAAGATGGGGAAATGAAAACCAATTTCTTGAAAAGGAGTCAAGATATATGCCGAATTATAATCAAATGCCTAAGGAAGAAGGACTCGACCATAGCTTGGACCTTTTGAGAGAAGGCTATCTCTTTATACAAAACAGACGCCGAAGCTTTCAATCAGATGTGTTTGAAACACGGCTACTTGGAGAGAAAGCCATTTGCATGGGAGGAGAAGAAGCGGCCGAATTATTCTATGATCATGATAAATTCAAAAGGAAGGGTGCTGCACCGAAACGTGTACTTAAGACGCTGTTTGGTGAAACAGGAGTACAGACGCTGGATGAGCAGGAGCATCGCAGCCGCAAAGCTATGTTCATGTCGATCATGTCAGAGGAAGGGCTGGAGAGATTAAAGAAAATTTTAAATAAGTATTGGCGGCTGGCGATCGATATATGGAGCCGGATGGACAAGGTCGTGCTGTATGACGAGGCGCAAGAAATCATGATCAAAACCGCATGCGAATGGGCGGGTGTGCCGCTGAAAACGGAGGAAGTAAAAAAGCGGGCAAAAGAAATGACGGCAATGATTGAGTCTGGAGCAGCCATCGGCCCGTCTCACTGGAAAGGGAGATATGAGCGCAGCCAAGCCCAGAAATGGATTCAAGAGCTGGTGGAAGAGGTGCGCGCAGGGAAGCTCACTCCTCCTGAGGATACGGCTTTATATGTATTTGCTTGGCATAAAGAGATCAATGGCAACTTAATGGAGAGCGAAACCGCTGCGATAGAAGTAATCAATATTCTGCGGCCGATTGTAGCGATTTCTGTTTACATTACATTTACTGCACTCGCTTTGCATCAGCATCCAGAGGAAAGGAAAAAGCTGAAAGCCGGCGATGACGATGCCAAACAAAGATTTGTGCAGGAAGTCCGGCGCTTTTATCCGTTTTTCCCGTTCGTTGCGGCAAGGGTGAAAGAGGATTTTATATGGAATGATTTCTCCTTTGAAAAGGATGCGCTCGTTCTGCTTGATTTATACAGTACAAATCATGATCCGAAAATCTGGGATAATCCGGAATTATTTAATCCGGAGCGGTTCCGGAACTGGAAGGGGAGCCCGTTTAACTTCATCCCTCAAGGAGGGGGGGATTATCTGGGGGGACATCGCTGCGCAGGAGAATGGGTGACGATTCAAGCGATGATTGTCAGTCTCGATTACTTGGCCAATCAACTGGATTACACTGTTCCTGATCAAGATACAGGCTACAGCATGGTCAGCATGCCGAGCCTACCAAATAGCGGGTTTATCATCCAAGTGCAATAACTGCATTTTAATGAAAGAGAGCCGCAGCCAACGCTGCCGAACTAGGCGGCACTGGCTGCTTTATTAGCTGTTTTTAGTAAAAGCGGAAGGCATAATGACGGCTGTCACTTCCCCTTTAGCGCATAGAGTATCCTCTGCAAATACTTCTGTCATTACTTTCCATTTCTTTGGGTGAATTTCGCTAACAATGCCTTTGGCCACTAACTGGACGTGCTGCGGAGTGGGTCTGATAAAATCCACACACAAGGAAGCGGTTACAAAGCGCGGCGGCTCCACTCTGTCCCCCGGCTCGTGACCGTTTTTCCGGTGCAGAGCTAAAGAGGCTGACCCGGTGCTGTGGCAGTCAATCAACGAAGCGATAAAGCCGCCGTACACAAAACCGGGAATCGCTGCATGCTCCGGTTCAGGAGTATACACCGTTTTTGTATGCTCTCCTTCCCAGACGGTTTGAAATTGATGCCCCTCTTTGTTTAAACGGCCACATCCATAACACCAAGCATAGTCATCCGGATAGTCATCTTGGATCGCGGCTGCGAATACTTCTTTCATATCCATCCCTCCTTTTATCAGAATATTATAACATGTCTAATTGGCTTGTCTATACCAAATATTGTCGAATAATCTATTAATCAAAATAAATACGAATATTGGTAATTTTTTCTCCCTAATGACGAATAATTATTATAAAATGTAAAATAGTTACTGAGGATTAATTAGTCATTTAATTGGAGGTGTTCAAGATGGAGAATGATTTAAAAACGGGGAAGAATACGCAAGGCTGCGAAGGAACCAATTCTCGATCTGCCCATCCAATCTCTGCGTTTTCTGCTTTTTTTCAGCTGCAAGCGGCGAATGCTGCACGAAGTTATGTTCCTTTTACACTCGTATTTTTAGAAGCAGACAGGGAAGGCAGCCAGCAGGCGAGCGATCTGCCTAATTCTTCATTGCTTGTACAGGACTTTCTCCTTGCCATGATAAGAGATTCAGATCTTTTGTTTACATGGAAGGAAAACAGGTGGATCTTAATGCTTTCTCATTCAGGTCAGTTAGAAGCGAGCTTCTTTTTGAAGAGGATGCTGACAAAGTCCAAGGATGGTCACTTCCCATTTGTTTTCTTTTCCGGCATATGTGAAATTGGCAATGGCCGGGCATCGTGCAGAGAGGTGCTCTTGGAAGGAGACTTAGCTCTCTGTGAAGCCCGAAACAAAGGCGAGTCCTCCGTTCAGATGATTGCGCGCTTTCGAGAAAGAGAAGTGGAGCAAGTGAAAGTGAGCATTCTACAGCAGGATCCGATGATTCGCCATATGTTTCATATGCTGCTGCAGCGGTCGGTGCTTGATCAGGCGAAGGCAGATATTCGCGAGTTTAGGGATGGAGAAGAATTCTTGCAATCTGGCTGGTATCAATCCGCTCATCCCCATCTGATCCTCATGGATGAAATACTGCCGAGAAAAAGCGGTTTAGAAGTGCTCCACACTCTTCGGCATCTGCCGAATGAGAAGAAGTATTTGATTTGTATGCTGTCGAATGAGAAAAGGGAATCAGACCGGATATATGGCTATGAATTAGGTGTGGATGAATACATTATGAGGCCTTTTAATATGCGGCTGGTTGAAGCGCGTCTTAAAAGGCTGCTGAAAAGGAGAAGATGAATGAAGGATCTCCTTTTTTATTTATTCATAGCTATCTTACTGGTCGTTTTCATATTAACAGTGATCTTTATCTATTTGACGATTCAGCGCATCAGGGAGAAGCGCCATCTGCAGCAAATCCATCATTATATAGCGCGGCATAAAGGAGCCTTCTATTTGTATTTCATTGAAGGAGTCCCCTTGCCGCCTCAAGCCATTCCAGATACAGCTATCGGCATACAGGCTAGTGAAGCCATTCTTTCAAAATACGCCCAAAACATTTGCGGAGAAGCGATGCGTGTTCGGCTGACTCATTATGCCGAAGCCCGTCTGCACCGTTATTATAAGAAGCAGCTGCAAAGCAGGAGGCGGCATGCGCGCCTGAACGCCTTAAATAAAATCATGGATTTCCGCATGAAGAGTCTGCTTGAGGATGTGAAAGAGATGATAAACAGCCGCAGCCTGTACACGAAAGAAGAGTACCTGCTTATATATACCATTTTGTCCATGTTCAAAGCAGACAGCTTTTTTGAACTGCTTGCTCATCCTAAATATGAGTGGGGGGAGTTAGATTATAAGCGAATTCTTCATGGGCTGGATGAGGAGCAATTTGCCGTGATGATCGGCCGGTATCATCAATGGCCGCCTGCTTTGCAGCAAAGCCTAGTAGATATCATTGGCGTGAAGCACCTTTTACATTTTGTGCCGTTTTTAGAGGAGCGTTTAGCGGATGATTCATCCGAAATACGAATACGCTCTCTGAAAGCTTTAAGCGAAATTGGCTTCATTCGCGATCTGAAATGGGTCGTTCCCTTTGTGTATTCGATCTATTGGGAAGAACGGCTGATGGCAGCGAAATTGCTGGCTTATCTTCCTTCTCCCGCTTCATTAAAGCACTTGCGTGAACTATCCCAAGATTCTTCTTGGCGGGTTCGTTCTCAAGCAGAAGAGTCAATTCAACTCCAGCAGCGAAATGATTCCGAAGAGCAGCTGTTTTCATTTAATGGAGAGGCACTTGCCGAAAAGAATGTGCAAGAAGCGTTAGGGGAGGGAAGATGATGGAGTGGTTCACAGTTTTTCTTCACTATTCGCTGCTGTTCTTTGGCAGTTTCATCATTGTCTATACAGCATTGGTGATCATGATTTACAGCATCATGCTATTAATTTCTTTAAAGCAATTGCAAAAGATCTCTAAGCGGGCTCCCCGTGAAAAAGAATCCATCAGCATGTATACAAAGCCTGTTTCGATTCTTGTGCCCGCTTATAACGAAGAGGCAGGGATTATTGATAGCATCCGCTCTTTGCTGGCCCTGCGCTATCCTCAATTTGAAATCATTATGATCAATGACGGTTCAACAGACGGCACCCGCGATTTAGTTATTGCGCATTTTCAAATGAAAAAAACAGCAAAAACGTATCAGCAGCAGCTGGAAACCGAACCGGTTACAGCCATCTACCGCTCGGAAATTTATCCGGAGCTTTATTTGCTAGATAAGAAAAATGGCGGGAAGTCTGACGCTTTAAATGCCGGATTGAATGCGGCATCTTATCCTTATTTCTGTTCCATTGACGGCGATTCGATTCTAGAGTCTTCTTCACTGTTAAAAGTGATGAAGCCGATCATGGCGTCCAATGAAGAGGTGGTCGCTTCTGGCGGAAATGTCCGTATCGCGAACGGATCGGATATTCAACTAGGCAGCGTGATACAGACTGCGCTAGCTGAGAAGCCGCTGGTAATCATGCAGGTAATTGAATATTTGCGGGCTTTTTTAATGGGGCGCGTCGCTTTAAGCAAGTATAATATGATTCTTATTATTTCGGGAGCGTTCAGCGTTTTTTCGAAAAAGTGGGTGATGGAGGCAGGAGGCTATGCACATGGCATTGTCGGTGAAGACATGGAACTGGTCGTGCGGCTCCATCGGCTAATAAAAGAGAAAAAAGCGAAGAACAAAATTATGTTCGTTGCGGATCCCGTTTGCTGGACCGAAGCGCCGGATAGCTTGAAATATTTGCGGAGACAGCGCAGCAGATGGCATCGGGGGCTGCTGGAAAGCCTTTGGAGACATAAACGCATGACGTTTAATCCAAAGTACGGAATAGTGGGAATGGCCTCTTTTCCGTATTATTGGCTGATTGAATGCTTTGGGCCAGCCATTGAATTGGCGGGCTATGTCTATGTCATATGGTCTTTTTTTTTCTGGCGGCATTTATTTGGAGTTTTCTATTTTATTTTTGCTGCTGCTTGTTTTATACGGCACGATATTCTCAATGGTTTCCGTCCTGCTGGAAGCATGGAGTCTGAACACCTATCCAAAAATAAAGGATTTAATTCGCCTATATGTTTATGCCGTTACGGAAGTATTTTGGTACCGCCCGCTCACCATTTACTGGAGATGTGAAGGGCTGATTCATTTTCTGCTCAAGAAAAATGGCTGGGGAGAGATGAATAAAAAAGGGCTGTCCAGGAAAGGAAGTCTCGGATGAAAAAAGTTGGAATGCTGATTACAACAGTCTTGCTGCTTGTCTTTATTCCCATTGTTCTCTGGTTTTTAGACAATGACAAGGAGCTGGAGGTCGTTATTATTGATAAAACTGTTCCGGATGAATCATTCAGAGAACATCTCGGGATTTCCTGGGTGTTAAACTTCTTTGGCTACCGGAAAAGCGATGGTTCGAAATATGAACCATCTGCTGACTACTTTGGATATATTCCGAATGAAGGGGAGCAGGCTGATCGGATTCGCCCTTTTCCTCGTTCTTATGACCAAACCGATGTTCTTTATTTGGCGGATACGTACGGCGTGTATAAAGAGGATCTGGCGAAAAAAACTAAGGCGCGGCAAGGTTCCCGTTCTTCGCTCATTTATGGCGGGCTGCAAATGGAGGAATGGCAGCCTATTTTAAAGCGGCTAAATGCCGAAAAACCGCTCACCTTTATCGCTGAATTCAACTCACTCGCTTCACCGACGAGTGAGAAGGTGCGGGATAGCATGGAGGAGCAGCTTCAGCTGGATTGGTCCGGCTGGACGGGACGGTATTTTGCTGAGCTGAATCCAAAGATAAATCAAGAAATCCCCCGCTGGGTCATGAACCGGGATAGCGGCAGCTGGAAGTATAGAGGCCCCGGCTTTATTCTAGTTAAGGAAAGCACTCAAGAAGTTCTTGTATTACAAGAAGGCAAGCATTTTAGCGGCAAAGGCATCCATATGAAGTTTACAGAAGAAGGAAACGAGCGGTTTGGTCTGGAAAAGAGCGCGGATTATGCTTATTGGTTCGATATCGTCACGCCGAAGAACAAAGAAGATGTGTTAGCGTATTATGACTGGAATTTAACGGGCGATGGCAAACGTCTGTTGAAAGAACACCAAATCCCTTCCCTATTCGCCGGGGTCATTGAGACGCATCACAACCGTACCACCAGCTACTATTTCGCAGGAGATTTCAATGACATGGCCAATATGCCTTCTGTCTATCGGTTTAAAGGATTTGACTGGATAAAAAAAATCGCGAGCGCCAACTCAGAGGAAGAGTTTTTCTGGCAGACCTATGTCCCAATGATGAAAAAAATATTAGAGAAAGCTGACCGCAAACAGTCGAGCCGCCCGTCAAGTCAGCCGTCTGAGAAAAGCGGATCGGCAGTGTGTCCCTCGCGCGTCTCGGGTAAGACATTCGAGGTGAGAAAGGGGGATGACTGGAAGAAGCTGCGCATTAAAGGCGTTAATATCGGCATGGGCAAACCTGGTGCTTTTCCCGGGGAAGCAGCAATTACAGAAGAGGAGTATTATCGCTGGCTGACTTATATCGGTGACATGGGAGCGAATGCTATTCGGGTATATACCCTTCATCCACCCGCTTTTTATCAAGCGTTAAAGCGCTATAATGAAGCACATCAAGAGCCGATTTATCTCTTCCACGGCGTTTGGATCGATGAGGGCTCACTTGCGGATACGCTGGATGCATTCGCAAGCCAAAATACGCAAGTCTTCCAGAAAGAAATGAAGCAGATTGCGGATGTCATTCATGGAAATGCCTACGTGGAGCCGAGTGCGGGTCATGCATCCGGTTCTTACCGCGCGGATATTTCGCCATATGTGATCGGCTGGATAATTGGCATTGAATGGTATCCGCATATGGTTCAAGGCACGAATAACAAGCATGAGGGAATAGGAGATTATAAAGGTAACTATTTTGAAACGAAACAAGCGTCCCCGTTTGAGCACTGGCTTGCCAAACAAATGGATACGCTAATCAGCTATGAAAAGAAAACCTATCAATCGATTCGGCCGGTCAGCTTTACTAACTGGGTGACAACTGATCTATTAGATCACCCTTCCGAGCCCCATGAGGAAGAAGATTTAGTCAGTGTGAACCCTAATGTGATTCAAGTAAAGCATGACATGAAGAAAGTCAATCAATTCGCATCCTATCATGTTTATCCGTATTACCCTGATTTCATGAACTATGAAGAGGATTATCTGAATTATAAAGATCATCGCGGAAGGTTTAACAGCTACGCCGCTTATTTGCGCGATTTGCACAAGGCGCATACTATGCCTGTGCTCATTGCAGAGTTCGGACTTCCAGCATCGCGGGGAATGACGCATGAAAATTCATTCGGCTACAATCAGGGGCTTCTGTCTGAGAAGCAGCAAGGAAAGCTGATTGCTGAATTGTATGAAGATATCGTACAGGAAGGCATGCTGGGAGGGCTTATTTTTACGTGGCAGGATGAATGGTTTAAGCGGACATGGAACACGATGGATTATGACAACCCCGATCGGCGTCCATTTTGGTCCAATGCGCAGACGAGTGAACAGCAATTTGGCTTGCTGAGCTTCGACCGCCACAAAATCAAAGTGGACGGACAGGTGAGCGATTGGAAAGAAGCAGCTCCTTTGTATAAGGAGAGCCGCGATCTGTGGGTTGACCATGATGAACGCTATCTATATTTCCGGATTCATAAGAGCAAAGCGCAAAAGGGTTATCCGGTGATCTTGCTGAACACGGTGGAAGGTCAAGGGAATCATCGTGCAGCTTCCATACGCGGCCTGTCTTTTTCTGACGGCGTTGATTTCTTGATTTCTCTACCCAATCGAAAGGAATCCCGGGTTCTTGTGGATGCTTATTACGACTTTTTTACGTATCAATACGGCATTAAGCTGAACATGCTTGAACCCGCTCCGCCGGTGCCGGTGAAAAACAGCGGCATCTTTCATCCTCAAAGGCTGGCTTTGAATAAAGAACTGCTTATTCCTAAAACCGGAGAAAGAATTCCATTCAGCGCTTACGAAACGGGCAGGCTGCGGCATGGCAACGCCAATCCACAAGCCGCCGATTATGATTCATTGGCCGATTACCGGATAAATGACGCGGCTAATGTTATAGAAGTGCGGATTCCCTGGCTGCTGTTAAACGTGAAGGATCCGAGCCAGAGAGAGGTGATGGGAGACTTTTATCGAAAGGGAATGACCTCAAGTGCCAAAACGGATGGCATAAAGGCAGGCCTTGTGTGGGTGAAGAATGATCAAGCCGCCGACTCCCTGCCGCAAATGAAAAACGGAAAGATGCCAGAAATGAACACGTACAGCTGGAAACCATGGGATCAGCCCCTCTATAAAGAACGGTTAAAAGCTTCGTACGACGTGATCAAAGAAGCGTTTCAAAAAGATCGTTAGGCGTTTCTGAAAAGCGGAAAAAACGCGAAGGCTGCTCTATAAATGGAGCAGTCTTTTTTTATCTTGCATGTAAGATGCCGTAAGACTCTCGGCCGAAGAATGGAGCGGAGGATTAAAAGTCTAAGCGGGGAGCAAGGAAACTGTCGCTATTTAAAGTTTTTTGTCTAGCCGGCAATCGGCAGGTTGAGCTCTTTCTTTTTCGTCTCCACCCAAGATACAGTTCTGCTGCAGGACCTTGCGTCATACACTGAAAGCGACAGCTTGTATTTCATTTAAAAGCGAACAGGGGGATTCACATTGAAAAAACGCAGCAGCCGATTGTTTGTGGTCGTTGTCTTAGCCTTGATGATGGTCTTATCTGCTTGCAATAGCGGAGATAAAGAAACAAGCGGAGGGGAGAAGAAAGGGGCAGCAAAGAATATTAGCATAGCCACGGGCGGAACGGGCGGAACTTACTACCCGCTGGGCGGCTCTATGGCCAATATTGTTTCGGAACATACAGGAATGGAGGCCAATGCCCAGTCCTCGGGCGCGTCAGCGGAAAATTTAACCGCCATTAAAAATGGAGAGGTAGATATTGCTTTTACTCAAACCGACATTGCTTCCTACGCGATGAGCGGGAAGGAAATGTTTAAAGAGGCAAAGATTGATAATTTCCATGGAATCGGCACATTGTATCCTGAAACGATTCAAATTGTCACTGCGAAAGCGAGCGGGATTAATTCTGTTCAAGATTTGAAAGGGAAGGCGGTGTCTGTTGGCGCGCCTGGATCGGGAACAGCGCCTAATGCCCAGCAAATCTTGGAGGTTCATGGGTTGTCCTTTGATGACATTAAAAAGCGTGACCTTTCCTTTGATGAATCAACCGAGGGCATTCAGGACGGAAGCATTGATGCCGCCTTTATCACCGCAGGAACGCCTACCGGCGCGGTGGAAGCGCTATCCGCCCAAAAGGATATAAAGATTATACCGATTGAGAAAGAAAAGGCCCAAGAGCTGATCCAAAAGTATCCTTACTATTCTGAGGATACGGTAGCAAAAGGCACGTACAAAATTTCTGAAGATGTGCCGACAGTGGCAGTGAAAGCGATGCTTGTAGCCGGTGATACCCTGGATGAAGAAACGGTGTATGAATTGACAAAAGCAATCTTCGATCATACGGATCAAATTACGCATGCGAAGGGCAAGTTAATCAAAGCAGAAACGGCGCTTGAAGGATTGGGGGATGTCACGCTGCACCCGGGGGCTGAGAAATACTTTAAAGAAAAAGGGATAGCTAAATGATGAAATGTGAAAATGATAGACTGAATGCTTTCGGTCTATCATTTTCATACGAATGACAGGAGGAAAAATGAATAGCCGGAAAAAAGCAGTCCCTCTTATCTTCCTCTTTCTGGCGGCCGCATGCTGGCTTTTTATCCCATCTAAGCCGGCTGTCGTTTTCACTTTTGAAAACACGGATCAATGGCTGGCCTATATGCCGCTGCAAAAGACGAACACCTTTCAGATTCAATATACACACTCCATTCACCTGACAGAGGTCATAGAAACGTATCAAATTGAACAGGAGCAGTTTGTGCAGAAGGAACTGCAGTATGAGAGATTTGCGATTGGTATGCCTGCTGGTGCGGAAGGCAAAGAACGGTTCGTGGAGAAAGATGGAAAGTATTACATTACCGGCATGCAACGGAAGCTTCCATGGATTGATATGCGTATCGGGCAAGTGAAGGCCAATCACCGAATGAACTATAAAGGAAGAACTCATCCATTATCGGACTGTTTGTCCCCGGGGATGTGGGTGCGAGTGCAATTCAAGCGCCTCAGCTTGTGGCAGCAGTGGAAAGGAGTAAATCTCAATGAGCCATGCGTTTGAAACGCTTTCCAAGGAGAAGCAGCCATTGCTTGAAAAATATGATTCAGAGGCCAGGATGAGAAAATTGAAAGGGGTTACAGGGTGGCTTGTTTTTCTTGGATTAATCGCTTTTTCTTTGTTTCAGCTCTATACCGCTGTTTTTGGTGTGTTTACCGCTCAAATTCAGCGCTCTGTTCATCTCGGTTTCGCCCTTACCCTCATTTTCCTCCTATTTCCGGCCAGCCGGAAAAAAAGGAAGAAAGGGAGGCTGCAAGTCGCTTGGTATGATCTTGTGCTCGCTAGTTTGAGCTTTGGCATCGGTGCCTATTGGCCGGTGCATATAGAGGAGATTGTGAACAGAGCTGGCGTGCTAACCGAAATGGACCTGTGGGTGGGATTTCTGGCGATTGTTCTTGTTTTAGAAGCGACTCGCCGGGCGGTTGGATTGCCGATCATGATCATAGCGGCATTGTTTTTAGCCTATGGCTATTTCGGGCCGTATATGCCTAATTTCTTGGCGCATCGCGGCTTAAGCATAGAGCGGCTTATTCAAACGATGTTTTTTACGACGGAGGGCATTTTAGGAACGCCGCTGGCGGTGTCTTCCACTTATATTTTCTTGTTCTTGCTATTTGGAGCTTTTCTTGTAAGAACTGGAGTGGGACAGTACTTTAATGATTTGGCGGTCGCAGTCGCTGGGAGAAGCACGGGCGGACCGGCGAAGGTAGCGATCTTTTCGAGCGCGCTTCAAGGCACGATTAGCGGAAGCTCGGTTGCCAATGTGGTCACATCGGGATCATTTACGATTCCGATGATGAAAAAGCTGGGATACAAAAAGGAGTTTGCTGGTGCGGTGGAAGCGGCAGCATCAACAGGCGGACAGCTGATGCCGCCCATTATGGGCGCGGCTGCCTTTTTAATGGTTGAGTTTATCGGCAACGGGATCACGTATTGGGATATTGCCAAAGCGGCAGTCATACCGGCTCTGCTCTATTTCACAGGGGTATGGATTATGACACATTTAGAAGCCAAACGAATGGGATTAAAGGGCTTGACAAAAGAACAGATGCCCAATCGCAAAGAAATCTTAAAAAACATTTATTTGCTCATTCCGATTCTTTCGGTCATCGTTTTATTGATGAGCGGTTTTACCGTTACACATGCAGCGCTTTATTCCATTGTGATCTGTTTAGCGGTAGGGTGGATAAATCGCGGAGTGAGGATGAGATGGAGTGATATTCCATCAGCCTTAGCAGACGGAGCCCGGACAGCTTTAGCTGTCGCGGCCGCAACCGCTGCGGCGGGGATGATTGTCGGAATCGTCACGAAGACTGGTCTCGGGTTAAAGCTGGCGAACGGTTTATTGGATTTGGCGGGGGGCTTGCTGATTCCTACGCTTCTGTTAACGATGGTCGCTTCCATCATCCTTGGCATGGGGTCACCTACAACGGCAAATTATGTCATCACCTCTACAATTGCGGCACCGGCTATTATTTTGCTCGGGGTGCCGGATTTATCTGCTCATTTGTTTGTCTTTTACTTTGGCATCATAGCGGATGTTACACCGCCTGTGGCACTGGCGGCGTTTGCTGCCGCAGGAGTTGCCGGGGGAGAGCCGATCAAGACGGGCGTGCAGTCGGCTAAACTAGCCATCGCGGCCTTCCTTATTCCCTATGTCTTTGTTCTGTCGCCTCAGATGTTAATGATTGATACGACGCCATGGGAGCTAGTATGGGTGATTTTCACAGCCCTGTCAGGCATGGCGGCCATTGGAGCGGGAATGATCGGATTTTGGATGCGGAAAATGCCCTGGTGGGAGCGGGTGCTTGCCATCGGCACCGGTCTGCTGTTAATTTATCCAGAGGGGATTTCTGATATAACGGGTTTTATCTTATTTGCGGTGCTGCTTCTCCTTCAATTCTTAGGAAGGCGGAGTGGAGATCAATCAACTGGAGCGGCCGGTCTGTAAAAGGCTGAAAATCAAGGAAGCCGCCCTTATTCTGGCGGCTTCCTTGATTTAGCTCGCATGTAAGATGATATAAGAAAAGCGGGAAGAGGAAGCAAAAGTCCATGCGGGCGATCATGGCCTCTAAATGCCTGATTCATTCGACCTGCACGATGCAGGTGACAAAGGCGCTGCAGCAGGACGCTTCGATGGCCGCCTTTGTTCTTCTTTTCAACAGCGGAAAGGAAAGAAGGCCACAGCTGTTGAAAGGCTTGCCTTATATATCGAATGGATCCGCTGAATTAGAAAAAGTGAGGGCTTGCCGGCCCATTTGTATCCAAGCTTGTTCAAAATTCTTGCGATTGATGCGCACGTTCTTTTCTTTCTTTAGCGGATCATTCACGTAGACATACTCTTCATCAAAGCCAGTGATTACGGAGCTGTGCTGGCGATAAGTGACTTTTATCGTTCCTTCCTCCGTCTGCCAAGTTTCAAATTGATCCGGGGGAAGCTCTTTATACCGCGCGTTAATAATGACCCAAACAGGCAAGCCCTTCTCTACAGCCTGATATAAATCCTCCGGTGCTTTCCCGGTTAAGTTCACAATTTGATCTTCATTTACATATTGTTTAGCCAAGTCAATAATCGGTTCCACATACACCCCTAATCCGTCATGTTTGAGCGACTGCATATTTCCAACAAAGCCTTGGTGCATGTTGCCTTTAAATTTCCCTTGCTGGAAGGGCTCTTTCTTTATTTTTTGTGCTAACTCCATCTTGTTCACCTCATAGCCGTTGTAATTTAACAGCATGGCTAAACTCGTCACTTCACATCCCCTAACTAATTCGGGAAGCTGTGAGATTAAGGGAACATCCGTTATTTGATGGCTGGCTGATTCCGCTTTACCTGCTATAGTAGAGAGCTTCTTTTGCTGGTAGCTGTCATAAAGAAGCCAGCATGCTGCAGCAAATAAGCCGACGGCTAAGATGGTTCCTATGAAACTCAATTTTATATTCAAATGATGAACACGCTCCTGATTTTATGAGTAATTAACTATATTATACAAAATATAAAGAAAAGTTCCAGACAACCATTTTCCATCATAAATATTCAGAAAAATAAAAAATATATAACAAGCTGCAAATGCTAGAAAACAGAAAAGTATACATCATCATAATGGATCAATGGGGCGGATTGCAGGATGGGGATCAGACTATGGAAAGAAAAATGTATGGTAAACTGATGATAGCTTCCACAAAGCTAGCTGCTGTAATCGAATTTCAAAGGAGAAAGAGGAATGAAAAAAATATACGATAGCGTCATCCAATTTCGAGATGAACGAAGCTGGAAACAGTACCACGATGAAAAGGATTTAGCGATTTCCATTTCTTTAGAGGCGAATGAACTGCTTGAGAATTTCCAATGGAGAAGCAGTGCAGAGGCCATTGCCGCTTCCAGACAAAACATCAAGGAAGAAATGGCCGATATCCTTATTTATTTAATTCAGATGGCGGATAAAATGGGCATCAATTTAGAAGAAGAGGTGCTGAATAAGCTCAAAAAGAACGCAATAAAATACCCCGTTAAAAAATAGTGCAGTGAGTAAAATAGAAGAATCATTATAGAGAGGGAAGACGACCAACACATTGAATTCCAAAACTTAAGGGTGCTGAGTTTACGGCATTCTGAGCTTCATTATTCCGCATATGCGCTGCCGCAGGACGCTTCCTTTCCAAAATGGAGGGAGGAACGGCGCTAAACGGAAGATTGCAGCACTTAAATGACCGATTCGTTCGGAGCTGAACGAGCAGGTGACAAAAGATGTTGCAAGGCACCTTTGTTTTTCTTTTTCAGCAGCGGGGAGGAAAGAAAACCCCGCTGCTTGAAAGTTCACTTTATTTTCAAATCGAAAGATCTCTTTCTGGAAAACCTATTTTTACGTTTTCGGCTGCTTTCGCGAAAGGAGAAAAGGCCCCTGGTTACTCCTCTATGAATGCTGGAAGCTTCTCTTTCACGATTTTTTCCCAGCCTTCATCCATAATATTGCGGATATGGGACTTGTCCGCTTTCCAACCGGAGTGAATCAAAGTAAACTCCGTTGCCTTGTCCCCTGCCTTTTTCAATTTGAATGTAAGATGCCAATCTGTATCCCAGTCGAACCCGACAAGGTTCGGCGGATCAAGTTCGGTTACTTTGCAAGGAGAATCGCCGTATGCTCCTGTGTGAAGAACGAATTTTTTCCTAATACAGCTTCAAATGTATTAGCCATCCACCAGGCGGCGAGTCCTTCTGAGGTAGCCGCCGCTTTCCATACTGTTTCAATCGGAGCATGGAGAGTAACCGTTTTACGAATATCCGGCAATGCTTCATTTGCTTTCATTCTGTTTCATCCCTTCTATTAAGTCTATTCATTATTTCATATAGTAACACAAAAAAAGACATCGGATACCTGGTTTTCAAACAGTTAGGGCTATCGCTCCTCTTGAGCACGATGAATGAAGTCTCGGCAAATGGAGCATCTTAAGAACAATCAAAGGGAATGGGAGGTTCTTATGACTGCTCGATATTGCTGTCCAAATTGTAAAACCAACCGATCAAGATTTAACGTTATTGAACAGGTCGTTCATGCGGTAAAGCTAGATCCTCAGACAGGAGAAATAGTGGAAAACATCCAGCATCCCGGTCCATTTCATGCTGTCTACAGCGGGCCTGAACGGAGGGTGCAATGCGCGGTTTGCGGACTGATTGAAGATGAAAGGTTGTTCGTTAAATTTGGGGGGAATTAGCACGCCGCTCATTTCATGCCTGCCGTATGAAGCTCCATTATTTGGGGCATGAGAGATGGATCGTAGACCTGTTCATGACTATTTTCCCCGTCTGTAAGCGCTGAAAGACAGGATAGTGTGGGGAACCAAGAGTCTAAGCAGGACATTGCAGCTTCTTTATGTCTGTTTAGTTCGGGGCTGCACGATGCAGGTGACAAAGGAGCTGCGATGTTAGCCTTCAGCAGCGGGGAATGCAAGAAAGCCTCTGTTGCTTGAAAGTTTCATTTATCGTAATCGCTGCATTAGAATAAATCGAACTGAGGAAAAATCATTTCATTTCAAAGCTTCCGAATAGGCAGGAGGCTTTTCTTTATTTTCTTCTGCGGATAACCCTTATGGTAAAAAAAGTGATATCATCCTTTTATTGTTTTATTGAAATAATATTTTTCATTATAGACGAAGAGGCTGAAAGAATTAAGGATGAATACGTTTACAAAAAACCTTATTCTCGTGTGTTTTTCAAAAAGTGAGAAAATTTAATAAAAAAATGATTGACTGAAAAATGTCGCTATAATATTATTCTAATAACTTATTATTATTTCTATTTTTTAAATATAGTGAATTTTCAGTAAAGAGTAGGTGGAACGCTTATGTCGCAAATGCTAGCTTTAGTGATTCTTGTATTTATTTTATTTGTCGGTGATGCAGTCGCCGTGCGAACGAAAGCCTGGGTGCCTTCCATTTTCGTTTGTGCCGTATTATTTTTAATAGGTTATTGGACGTTCTTTCCAAAGGATATCGTAGCATTGGCAGGTGTTCCGACGGTCGTAGCGACCATGCTGATGTATTTATTAATCACGAATATGGGAACGTTGCTGTCGTTGCAAGAGTTGAAGAAACAATGGAAGACTATTATTATTGCGCTCTCGGGTATCCTTGGAATCGCAGCTGTGTTGTTTGGTGTCGGGGTTTTTATTTTCGGCTATGAAACGATTGTTGTCGCCATCCCCCCGCTTGTTGGCGGTGTTGTATCAGCTCTCATTATGTCGGAAGGGGCGAAAGAAGCCGGTCTTGTTTCTTTATCGGTCTTTGCCATCGTCATTTATGTGATGCAAGGATTTGCTGGCTATCCGCTGACTTCTATTATGCTGAAGAAAGAAGGAAAGCGACTGCTGCAGCAGTTCCGGAGCGGCCAGCTGAGCTGGAAAGAAAAGCAGGAAGCTTGTGAAATGACGGACTCCCCGGAGCACAACGAAACTGAGCTGAAGATGTTTAAGCGTTTGCCGGAAAAGTATAATACGGATTTCTTTAAGTTTTTCAGGCTGGCTTTTGTGGCTTATCTCGCTTATCTTGTATCGGATTTACTGGCTCCTGTCGTGGCAATCAGTCCGTTTGTTCTTTGCCTATTATTCGGTGTAATTGGAGCAAGCAGCGGCTTTTTAGAAAGACAAGCACTGCAAAAGGCCAACGGTTTTGGTTTCGCTATTATGGCGCTGATGCTCTTTATCTTTGATGGATTAAAGCAAGCAACCCCCAGCATGATGCTCGAACTGTTATATCCTTTGGTCGGCTGTATCACACTAGGGATCATCGGCATGTATTTGTTCTCATTGATCATTGGCCGGCTGATGAAGGTAAGCAAAGAGATGGCTTTTGCCGTTTCGCTGACGGCCCTCTATGGATTTCCGGCTGACTACATTATTACGGCTGAGGTCATCAAGGCTTTAACAGAAGATGAAGAAGAAAGAGAAATGCTGACAAGCCATATGATGCCGCCTATGCTTGTAGGAGGATTTATTACCGTAACGATTGTGTCGGTTATCCTAGCAGGTGTCTTTGTAGGATTCTTATAAAATTGAGTCCGCCGAGATGGACAGCATGAGTCGTACAAGCAAGGTTTTAAGCAGAGAAGCCAATGAAGGATTTATTAAAGCAAAGTCCCATGAAGAGGAGGATAGGGCGCCGCCTGCTAAATAGTCAGCTTGAATAGCAGGCTCCGCTCTTCTCTTGTAAAAATACAAGACGTCCTGCGTTCAGAAGAGAGCGGGGAATCTGGATCTGGATTTGGTGAAGTACAGAAAAGAACCGGCGAGGAACACTCGCTGACGAAAGACGATGGGAAACAGTGAATTAATCAACGGAGGTAGATGGAGAATGATTCATTCAGCAATCACAGCAGCTATTCGAAAGTATGGCGATGAGTTAGTGGAGCTGCGCAGAAAGCTGCACAGCGAACCGGAACTCTCTTGGGAGGAAGAACGTACAACCGCCTTTATTTGTGAATACCTTGAGAATTTAGGTATTCCTTATCAGAAGTTGGTTCCTACTGGTGTAGTAGCTAATATAGAGGGCAAAATTCCGGGAAAAGTGGTGGCTTTGCGCGGTGATATGGACGCTTTATCTGTTCAAGAGCTCAATCGGGATTTGCCGTATGTCTCGAAAGAAGATGGAAAAATGCACGCATGCGGTCATGACGCTCATACAGCGATGCTGCTTATTGCAGCGAAAGCGTTACAGGGTATAAAAGATGAATTAAAAGGGACTGTAAGGCTGCTGTTTCAGCCAGCGGAAGAGGTGGCTGAAGGCGCTCGGGAAATGGTCAAGCAAGGAGCAGTTGATGGCGTAGACAACGTATTTGGCATTCACATTTGGTCGCAAATACCAAGCCATAAAATTTTGTGTAATCCCGGACCTGCGTTTGCTTCTGCGGACTTGTTTAAAGTTACGTTTAAGGGGAGAGGAGGGCACGGGGCGATCCCGCAGGATTGTATTGATGCCGCTGTTGTCGCCTCATCTTTCGTCATGAATGTCCAATCCGTCGTTTCAAGAACGATTGATCCAAGAGACCCAGCTGTGCTCACAATTGGAAAAATGGTCGTTGGCACACGATTTAATGTCATTGCCGAAAATGCTGTGATCGAAGGGACTGTTCGCTGTTTCGATCCAGATACACGCGATCATATTGAAAAACAGCTTCAGCATTATGCTGAGCAAGTAGCTGCGATCTATGGTGCAACTGCAAAAGTGGAATATATTCATGGAACGCAAGCAGTTATTAATGAAGAAGCAAGTGCCAGCTTAGTGCAGGAAGTGGCTGTTGAAGCGTTTGGAGCTGAAAGCCTATATCATGATAAACCAACGATGGGCGGAGAAGACTTCAGTTACTTTTTGGAAAAGGTGCCGGGGAGCTTTGCGCTGGTTGGATGCGGCAATCCAGCTAAAGATACGGAATGGGCGCATCATCACGGCAAATTCAATGTTGATGAAGAGGCGCTTTCCACAGGGGCTGAACTATATGCGCAATATGCTTGGGCTTACTTAAATAAGGAAACAGCTCATTAATACAAAAAGCAGCGGCTAATAGGAGCAATCTTTGCTAGCAGCCGCTGCTTTTAAAAGGTGGAATAAGGTACATAGGGATTAAAGAGCTGCATCATGGAAGCGGACAGCGCTCGCAAGCCATTGTTTGGCTTCATTCTCTGCTATGAGATCAGCTTTAACCCAATCGCGGCTCCCAGTATCATGGCTATGAACAGTATTCTTTTCCAATCTCTTGGTTCATCATAGATAAGCATGCCCAATAAGGCGCCTCCAGAAGCGCCGATCCCCGTCCATACGGCATAGGCGGTACCCATCGGCAATGTTTTCATTGCCTGTGCGAGAAAAAGAAAGCTTGCTCCGAATCCAAGAATCAGCAGAAGTAATGACCGCCAGCTCCGGTCTCGATGAAACTGGCTAATCATGGAAACCCCGATCATTTCAAATAAACCTGCCACCGCAAGAAAAAACCAAGCCATTAAGCATCCTCTCTTTCTTTGGCATCATCTTTTGTAACGGTTTTTAAACCGATGACGCCTGTTAGTAAAATGATAATCAGCGTGATTTTGGCAATGTTAAAAGGCTCCTGAAAGAACATCATATCCGACATAACCGTCCCTGCCGTGCCCAGCCCGACAAAGACAGCATAGACCGTGCCAGCAGGCAGACTTCGAGCGGCCATAATCATTAAATAAAAACTGATGAAAATAGAAACAGCCGTTCCGCTCCATGTCCAAATATCATTTGCGTGTTTCAAGCCAATAACCCAAATCACCTCGAAAACAGCAGCAATAACGACTTTCATCCATTGAGCATTCACAAGAACCACCTCCCATTCTATTCATTGCTGCAAAACAAAAAGCCTAAAAGATTACTGTTAAACAGTATCTCCCAGGCTTTTATCCTTCCGTGACACAGCGAGGCTGTGAGTTTTCTCTTGGACCAGACTAGCATGGCTGCTACGGAACCCTAGAAAACATTTAATGTATGCGATTTTCTTATATTATACACATTTTTCGCTTCCTTTCAATGCATAGCGCTTGAAAAAATTCAACCACTCGGCAGCTTATCAATTTCAGATCTTGGGCGGGCGGCCAAGCGTCTCTGTTGCGGTTTGACAACAGATTGTATACAATAATCGAACCACTTGCCAATCTCCTCAAATTGGACGATTAGAAGTATAAAACACTAGAGAGTAATCATCAGGTCATCAATAGGGAAAGGAGAATCCTATGCACAACATTCAAAAGGGATACAAGTTCTTTATTCAGGTAATTCCCAAGGCGTTTCAAGTGATGTTAAATATTTCACTGGTGCTTCTTGGAGGGGTTTTGTCATTTCTATTATTAAAAGAGCTGTACGTATTCAGTCATATTCTAATTGAGAATGAGAAATCAGATTATCAGTTATATTTAGCTAATATTCTCATCTTCTTCTTGTACTTTGAGTTTATCGCTATGATTGTCAAATATTTTAAAGAAGAATATCATTTTCCTCTCCGTTATTTTCTTTATATCGGCATTACGGCCATGGTGCGCTTAATTATCGTGGAGCATGATGATGCATTGAACACATTGTTTTATTCTCTTGTCATTTTAATCTTGATCATCGGTTATTTTATTATGAATTTAACGCCGCGTGAACGTCCTGAAAATAAATGGTTCTTCAAGAAATAACAAGCATGTCTCACAAAGACGGCCATAGAAGACATTTTAATAGTATGTACTTATTTAAAATTATTATAAATAAGTATTGATTATTACAAAGTAGTCATGATATTATGGGGGTAGTTAATACATGCATTAAGGAGAGGTTTTTTATGAAGAAAATTAATGACAAAATGTCGATTGAAAAAATAAATGATCATTTTTGTCTAGTAGAAGGAAAGGACAAAAACAAAAGAATACATATCTGTTTCTTCAGCATGAAAGATGCCTTAGCTTATTCTGCTGAAAGAAACTATTTATCCTTCATGTAAGGCGCCTTTATCTCTCGCTTCAGGAACGGAACAGTCTAAGTGGGAGGTTGCGGCGTTAATATGCCCGATTATTTCAGCTGCCAAAAAGCGGGATGAAAGAAACCCCGCTTTTTTATAATTCACTGTATCCATTTTACTGGATTGACAGTGAAAAACCTGCCATTGCTCTTTAACGATGGCAGGTTTTTTTAAAGAAAATGTTTGACACAGGAAACTATTGTGCATAAGATAAAAACATAGATGTTGCATTAGGGAAAGATTTTGAATAGTGTACAAACAAGTGGTGGGAGGTACAATCATATGAATGATTCTGTATTCGTTTCTTTGGATGAAGTGGCAATAGGGGATAGTGTGAGAATCAAAGAAGTAAAGGTTACTGGAATGATGAGGAGAAGGCTGCTTGATTTAGGGTTCGTGCCCTCTGCTGAAGTGACGGTACTGCAGAAGAGTCCGCTCGGTGATCCCATCGCTTTTCGGGTTAGTCATACGACGATTGCTTTGCGAAAAGAAGAAAGTTCAAAAATCTATGGGGAGTTGATGACAAATGAGTCATAGTTCACCGGTTACCATTGCGCTGGCGGGCAATCCGAACGTCGGGAAGAGCACGTTGTTTAATACGCTTACTGGTTTGAGGCAGCACACTGGCAACTGGCCAGGAAAAACGGTCCAGCACGCGAAAGGTCATTTTTCTTATAAAGGACGAGACTATACCATCATTGATTTGCCGGGAACCTATTCACTGTTATCTACCTCGGCGGATGAAGAGGTGGCCAGGGATTATATTGTCTTTGAAAAACCGGCGCTTACTATTGTGGTTCTTGATGCAACTTCGATTGAGCGAAATTTAAATTTAGCCCTGCAAGTACTTGAAATGACAGATCAAGTCATTCTTTGCATTAACTTAATTGATGAGGCAAAGAAGAAAGGCATCGAAATTCATGAAAAGGTGTTAATGAACCAATTGGGCGTTCCTGTTATCAAAATTTCGGCACGGAATAAAATGGGCATCGACCAGCTTTTGGATACAATAGACCGTATGATAAACGGAACGATTACTGTCTCTCCATATCAAGTGAAATATGCTTCTGAAATTGAAGAAAAGGTGGCGCAGCTGGCCCCTCACATAGAAAGCATATTCGGCGAAGACATTCCGGTGCGCTGGCTTGCATTGCGCCTTTTAGATGGAAGTGAATCTGTTGTAAACGCCTTTTTGGAAAGAAAAAAGCGAGACCAAGAGGAGGGCTGGATGCATGACATCTCCTATTCAGCAAACACCCAGCAATTATAATCAGTTTATGCAATTGGCTAACTCGTTGGCAGCAGAAGAACTGCGCGATGAAATGGTTGCTAATATTTATCAAACGTCTAAAGCGCTTTGCGAAAAGGCCGTCACGTATCAGGATCAGCAGAAGCTGCAGCAAACAGAAAAGCTGGATCGCATCGTTACCTCTAAAATATGGGGGTTTCCGATCATGCTGGCAATGCTTGGAGCGGTCTTTTACATAACGATCGCTGGAGCGAATGTGCCGTCTTCAATGCTGGCTGATTTATTTAATTGGATCGAAGGCCATTTAACGGCTTTCTTTGCGTGGATTCATGCGCCGGAATGGTTGTATGGACTCCTCGTTTTAGGGCTTTATCGCGGAACAGCTTGGGTGGTAAGTGTAATGCTTCCGCCGATGGCAATCTTCTTTCCGTTGTTTTCCTTGCTGGAAAACTACGGTTATTTGCCCCGGGTTGCCTTCAATATGGATCGTCTGTTCAAAAGGGCTGGTGCTCACGGCAAGCAGTCGCTCACGATGGCAATGGGGTTTGGCTGCAATGCAGCGGCAATTATGTCGACAAGAATTATCGAGTCGCCCCGGGAGCGGATGCTGGCCATCTTGACGAATAACTTTGTTCCGTGCAATGGACGGTGGCCGACATTGATCCTGTTGGCTTCTTTATTTATGGCGGTTGGCTTTTCTGGAGCGATGGGAACGATCGTGACAGCAGGTGTTGTCATGGGAATGGTGCTTATCGGTATTGTAGTGACACTGACTGTTTCATGGGTGCTGTCGAAAACGGCTTTGAAAGGAGTTCCTACGCATTACACGTTGGAGCTGCCGGCATACCGCCGTCCGAAATTTTGGAATACCATTCTTCGGGCAACGCTGGATAAATCATGGTTTGTGCTAAGAAGAGCGGTCGTGATTGCGGCTCCTGCAGGCGTGCTGACATGGATCGCCGCCAATGTTTACTTGGGGGATACGAGCCTATTAATGCATATTGTGCAATTTCTTGATCCTTTCGCTCAATCACTTGGGTTAGACGGCTATATTTTAATGGCGTTCATTTTTGGAATGCCTGCCAATGAAGTCGTGCTGCCTATTTTGCTAATGGGATATCTCTCTACTGGAGCCATGACCGAAGTGGAGGATTTACATTCAATTAAACAAATTTTTCTTGATCACGGCTGGACGTGGCTCACGGCTCTGAACATGATGCTATTCTCCTTGCTTCATTTTCCGTGCGGAACAACCTTATTGAATATTTACAAAGAAACAAACAGCAAGAAATGGACATTCACTGCCTTTGCTTTGCCGACAGCGATCGCAATAGCGGTTACATTTATAGTAGCTCAGGTCGTCAGAGCGTTCGGATGGGTATAAGGAGAAATAAGAGGGGCTGGTTTCATGACAAATGAAACCAGTCCCTTCCGCTGCCGCAAGACTGTGTACAATTAGTAAATGAACATAATGTCCTTCTTGGTTTGAATGCATCAGCTGGTTGAAAGCAATTGTCCGTGCAGCATCAGAAATCATTCACAGAGAGAATTCTTCACGGCTGCTTCATCTGATCCTGTTTTAAGATCGGGTATTTTTGGTTGCGCGCATAAAGTGTCGCCGATGATGTCATAGTAAAGATAGAAAACAGAAGGAGGAAGCAGCGATGGATCATACCAATGCGAGCTGGAAAAATGAAAATGTTATTTCTCAATTGCGCAATTCAGTTGAAAGTGTGTCCATGGCGGTTGGCCAAGCGCAATCACATCCGTCTGAACAATTAATTGAGCAAGCCAGAAATTTAATCGACCGCACTAATCATGCAGCCTATAATGCTCTCCTAAACACTCGGCATCCTGCACCTGTCCATGAGCTCCTTAGGCAATTGACACAAGAAAAGGAGAAGCTGCAGACATTAAGTCCGGCAAAAGATTGATATAACATGATGAAAAAACGATTCCTCGAAGGTTCACAGAGGAATCGTTTTAAATGAATCAGACGCATTTGTTCCCTGATGTAAGGGAGCGCAAGCCTTCCTTTTCCGGAATGGAGAGGGGAAGGTGAAAGAACATCCCCACAGTTTGAAGGTTTATTTTATTTTACATGGCGTTTTGGATAATTTGGATGACTTCTTCTAATTTCGGTTTTCGCGGATTGGTGAGAGCGCAAGCATCCTTCATAGCATTTTCGGCAAGGACCGGAATGTCTTCTTCTTTCGCTCCAAGCTCCTTGAAGCCGGATGGAATGTTTAAATCCTTCGCTAAGCGTTCAATAGCTTGAATCCCTTTTTCTGCTGCTTCGCGTGTGCTCAATTCGTGAACGCTTTCGCCAAGGAATTCAGCGATCTCAGCAAAGCGATCCGTTCGCGCGATCAAATTGAATTTGCAAACATGCGGCAGAAGAATGGCGTTGCATACTCCATGAGGGTAGTTGTAAAATCCGCCAAATTGATGAGCGATCGCGTGCACATAGCCTAAAGAAGCGTTGTTAAACGCCATACCGGCCAAGGATTGAGCGTAAACCATTTGTTCGCGGGCCTCCATATCCTGCCCGTTGGCAACAGCTCGCGGCAAGTATTTCGGTATAATTTTTATCGCTTGCATTGCCAGCGCATCCGTAATGGGGGTGGCGGCCGTCGATACATAGGCTTCGACGGCATGGGTCAGGGCATCCAAGCCAGTTGCCGCTGTTAACGCTGGAGGCATGCCTGCCATCAGCTCCGGATCGTTAATGGAGATGGCGGGGGTTACGTGTTTATCAACGATGGCCATTTTTATTTTGCGTTTAGAATCCGTGATGATCGTAAATTTCGTTACTTCACTGCCCGTGCCCGCTGTTGTATTAATAGCCACTAGAGGCACCATAGGATTGCGGGAGACATCTACGCCTTCGTAATCGTGAATCGTGCCGCCGTTAGCCGCAACTAAGGCAATGCCTTTTCCTGCATCATGCGAGCTGCCGCCTCCAAGAGTGACAACGCTGTCGCAATTTTCAGAATTATAAACCTTTAAACCATCTGCGACGTTTTGATCGGTCGGATTAGGCTCCGCTTTCGGGAATATATGTACGTCTACGCCCGCTTCGCGAATAATGTTCGCCACCTTCTCGGAAATACCTAAGTTATGCAATCCTGCATCTGTTACTAACAAAGCTTTTTCCGCACCAAGTCCTGCCATGCGTTTTCCGGTTTCTTGAACCGATCCAGGACCAAATAAATTGACAGAAGGCATATGAAAAGCGCTTTGACCTGTGGACATCAATCATTCCTCCTAATTTTAAATGAATGAAATAAGAAGTACTATAAAAGGAAAGCAAAGAAATGGCATGCCACTGCACGGTTTTGTATACGTTTTCATTCTAGTATAGAATCCAAGGAAAATCAAAGAAAAAAGAAATAATTGTTAAAATAATCTTTCTTTTTTTACAGTTTGCAGGCAGGCTTTAATTGAGAGGACGTGAGAGGCTCAAAATCATATACGACGCATTATAAACGGAACCTTACAGAGACAATTCGGCTGTTTAACAATGCTCCAGCTTATTTCGTCCTAAAAATTCAATAAAACGACAATCAAATAATGAAAAGGCGAGTGCGTCCGTATGTTACACTTTAATAAAATACATTGGAGCGCAATCGAGGTGGGCCTACATGAGGAAAACAGTATTGGTTATTGGCGGTGGTATCACGGGATTAGCAGCGATGTATGAGCTGCAGAAGTGGAAGCAGGAAAAAAGATCGGATGTCCGGCTTATACTTGCGGAATCAGCCGGTGAACTTGGCGGGAAAATCCGCACAGTGAAAGCCGGCAGCTTTGTCATGGAGGCTGGAGCTGATTCGATGGTCACGCGCAAGGCGCAAGCGATGAGGTTCATTGAAGAGCTTGGTCTGAATGATGAAGTTGTGTACAATGCAACAGGCAGATCGTTTATCTATAGCGAGGGAGAGTTGAAGCCCATTCCCGCGGATGCGGTATTTGGCATTCCAGCCAGTCTGAAATCGTTAGCCGAAAGCCCGCTAATTTCGGCGGAAGGAAAAGTCGCAGCACTAAAAGATTTTTATACAAAAAATCATTCTTTTACAAAAAGTGACTCCGTTGGTTCTTTTCTTGAGCATTTTCTGGGAAAAGAGCTGGTGGAAAAGCAAATTGCACCGGTACTTTCCGGTGTGTATTCCGGGAAGCTAAGCGAACTGACGATTGCTTCCACCTTGCCGTATTTGGTGGATTATAAGGAACGGTATGGCAGCATTATTAAAGGGTTTGAAGCCAATAAAGAGAAGTTTCTAGGAGGCGGAGAAAGAAAGTTCCTATCCTTTAAAAACGGCTTAGGTTCGCTGATCCGGGCATATGAAGAACGAATGAAACAAGTGGACATTTTGAAAAAACATACAGCAACCCGCATTAGAAGAGGGAACGGGCGTTATCAAGTAACCTTTGCCAACCATGAAATTATCGAAGCAGACGATATTATTCTCAGCATTCCTCATACAGCAGCAGCGAAACTATTTGATGATCCCGCACTTGCTGAAGAGTTCTCTTCTTTGAAAACCAGTTCATTAATCAGCGTGTACTTAGGTTTTGATGTGCCGGATTCCTTGCTTCCGGCGGAAGGAACCGGATTTATCGCGGCTAATCAGGATGAATTATCCTGTAATGCTTGCACGTGGACAAGTCGGAAATGGGCGCATACTTCTTCAGAAGGCCGCTTGCTTGTCCGGCTGTTTTATAAAAGCAGTCATCCCTCGTATCGGCAACTGAAGGAGATGAATAAAGAAGAACTGCTGCAGGTCGCGCTTCATGATGTCAATAAAAGCTTAGGTATTACAGAAGACCCGGTTGTCAGCGAAGTGACTCATTGGACGGACAGTATGCCTAATTATATTAAAACGCATCACCAGCACGTCTCAGCATTAGAAAATGCGCTGGCTGCTTCTTATCCAGGCATTTGGCTTTCCGGCTGCTCTTATTATGGCGTGGGCGTTCCCGACTGCATTGAAAATGGCCGAAAGACGGCGCAGAAAATCATCAAATGCGCCGATTAAATAGTTGTCTATTGTGAATGGATGTTTAAACAGGGGAAAGATCGGGCATACTAAATAGGCAACTGTAAATTGCAATATTGTCAAATATGCTAGGAGGCAACAAAGAAAATGGAACACGGAACAGTCAAATGGTTTAACAGTGAAAAAGGATTTGGATTTATTGAACGTGAAGGCGGAGATGATGTATTCGTTCATTTCTCAGCCATCCAAGGCGAAGGATTCAAAACTTTAAACGAAGGTGAAGAAGTCACGTTTGAAGTGGAGGAAGGCCAGCGCGGCCCGCAAGCGGCAAACGTGAATAGAGCGCAATGACATTCGCTGAAACAGGCCCGGAAGCAGGGTCTGTTTTTTTTGTCTGATAAGCCAGGAGTGAAGAAAGCTCCCTCTTTCTTGCGGCCGCTTGCGTTCATGAACTTTTTCTATTGAAGCGATATCCATTAGCTCAAATAGGCTTTCACAGCTTCATCCAATGAAGGTGAATAATGGGTTTGAATTGCTTGCAGCAGCAGATTGTGATCGGGAAAAGCGATTGTTTCCTCGCGGCCGTCCATCCAGCGGCGGTGCAGACGTTCTTCATTGATCGACTGCGTGCCGTCCGGCAATACATTGGCAATCAGCAGCTGCTTGTTAAATGGGGATCTTTCCTGAGTATGAATATCCCGCTTCATCCGATTTAACTCTTCCCATGGAAGGGTTTCAGGATGAAAGGCATAGCGGAGCACCCACTGATTTTCCGAGTTTAACATTTCTAAAGCGACGGATCCCTTTTCGCTGTGTAAAGTGCGCAATCTAAATGATCCGGCAGGAGAGCGAACTTCCTGTTGATCGAGCGGCACAGGAGCCAGCGCAATGCGGTTTCCCATCCCGCTGTCCGCTAAGAACAGCTGTCCATTTATTCTTAGAAGAACAATGGCATGCGTGCGGTCAATTGCCCAATCTTCCTTATTGTAAATAGTGGCGGCACTTAAAAAGACATCAAAGCCAAGCTCTTTTAACGTCAAATACAGTAAAGGATTGATCTCATAGCATAATCCCCCGCGGCCGCCGACGATCATTTTACTGATCAAGTACGCCGGTGAAATTTCCGCGTTGTTCTTTGTTAATACATCCACATTTTCAAACGGAAACCACTCGGAAAATTTTCTCATCACAAATGTTACTTTTTCAATCGAAGAGCCATCTTTCGCCCATCCGTTCATTCTTAATCTGGATAGCAGTCTTTCCATTACTAGATCCTCCTTTCTGTAAATAAAGCATATCAGCCATTTTCTCTGCCTTTGTCCCATAAGACTTTCACTTCCAAAATGGAACGGGAAAGCAAAAGTCCAAGCGGCAGCTCACGGCTCCTAAATGTCCGGTTTGTTCAGGCCTGCACGATGCAGGCTGTAAAGGCGCAGATACGGAGGAAGAATCACCGCTGTTTGGAAGTATCCTTTATTATAACAAAGGATGACGGTCAGGTGGGCATTCTGATCCTTACTATCAAAAAGCAAGAATGTGTGCAGGTGATTTCTATTAAAAGTTTAGCAATATAAAAAATGGGAGTAAAAGACTAGTCATTTTTCCTCTTTTTACAATATTCCGAATATTTTAAACTATAATTGCGTAACTGCTAATCTATAAATCTGGGAGGTAAAAAATGAAAAAACCAGTATTAAAGCTTGCGTTGGTCACCGCCATTTCTTTCGGGGCCTTTGGGTCGCATCCGGCTTTTGCGGAACCTGTCAATCCTGTTAAAGCTTCGCAGTCCATCCCAGCTTTCGATCACAAGATTATCCAGCAAGTGAATTCGGAAAATATTTATCGCATGATTGAGCATTTATCTAAAGAACCAAGAGTTGCCGGCACAGAAACGGAAGACAAAGCGGTGGAATATATTAAAAAGCAATTTGAATCATACGGCTATCAGCCAGAGATTCAAGAATTTACGTTTACCGGTTACAAGCCGCCGAGCTCCATCCGTCTTTCGGTGGACGGCAGTGATAAAGAATGGCACCCGGAAACCTTTACTTTCTCTGTCAGCGGAAAAGTGACTGGCGAGCTGGTGGATGCCGGTAAGGGAAAAAAAGAGGATTTTCAAAACATAAACGCAAACGGCAAGATTGCTCTTATTCAGCGCGGAGAGATCAGCTTTGCTGAAAAAATCGTGCACGCCGCTGAGCATGGTGCAGCGGGCGTGATTATTTACAACAGTGAGGATGGAGCGCTTAATGGAACATTGGGAGAAGCGAATGACCGGTACGTACCCGCCGTCTCCTTAACGAAAGAGGAAGGAGAGGAACTGGCCGCTAAGCTGCAGGCAGGACAAGCTGTCACCGTTTCATTGGAGATTACGGGAGCAAAGGTAGAAGAGAACGTATCCCACAATGTGATCGCTTCAAAAAAGCCGACGAACAAAAGGAAAGCAACGAATCATATAATAGTCGTAGGAGCTCACCACGATTCAGTTGAAAAAGCGCCGGGCGCCAATGATGATGCTTCCGGAACGGCTATGACGCTGGAATTGGCCCGCGTGCTGAAAGATATGCCGACGGATACGGAAATCCGCTTTGTCACCTTTGGTGCCGAGGAAGTAGGCCTGCTTGGGTCAAGACATTATGTTGCGAACTTACCGGAAGATGAATTGAGCCGCGTTACCGCCAATTTTAATTTAGACATGGTAGGAAGCCGGGATGCCGGAGATTTAGTGATGATGACACTGGATGGCACCTCTAATCTAGTTACGGATCTTGCCCAGGCGGCAAGCCTTCGTTTAAATGGAGAGCCGACGCCTTATGCTCAGGGCGGCAGAAGCGATCACGTGCCATTTGCGGAAGCGGGAATCCCTGCTGCTTTATTTATTCATGAACCATTGGAGCCTTGGTATCATACACCGGAGGATACAATTGATAAAATAAGTAAAGAAAAGCTTCAAGATGTGGCTGAAATTGTCGGATCAGCTGTTTATGATGCTGCTCGCTTTGACCATAAGGGCACAAAGCTTAACAAAGGAAAGAAGGCAAAAGCTCCGCATTTATATCATAAACAAAATATAAAATAAAGATTCCTCACTGTTTCTTCCAGCAGTCCGCTGCTGGAAGATTTTTTATGAAATAAAAAGCAGCTGTTATCAGCATAATCTTTAGATAACAGCTGCTTTTAGGATGTCAGGATTGATCTGTGCGGGGTTCGTCCATTATGCGCAGCAGCTGACCGATGTCTTTATTGAAATAAAAGAAATACGCTTTGTTTTCGTCGTCAAACACTAATAAAGCCGGAGGTTCATGTTTGCCGATGATAATAATTACCTCATTGATAACGGCGTCGATCCATTGATTTTGAACAGGAACAGCTGGTTCAAGAGGCACTTTAATCATCCGGCCTTCTTTTGGAATAGGTGAAAGCTTAGGGGATAGCCCTGTAATGGTCTGCAAATAGCTCTCTGCTTCCTTTTGAATAGCGGGAGTAACGGGAATTGTTTTCGTTACATGATCCAGCCGGATATCAAACACTTCCGCAAGCTGGCCTTTCTGCGCAGCTGCGGGCTGCCAAGCGAAAAGAAGGAAGAGAAGCAAACCAGTACTGATTATTTTTTTCATTCAGCACCACCTCATTAGTAGTATGGCCCAGTAAGCGTCTGGCACTCCTAAGAATTTCGCTAATATTTAACTGAAAACAGGAAACAATAAAGGAAAGGCTCACTGATCATCTTTTATTTAAAAGGAGCGATTTCTGAAGGCTGAGGAGTTTTTTGATTACGCGAGGCATTCTTTCGTTTCCTTCAGTCCTTATGTCGGTGGCGATGGTGTTCACTGGAATAAGGGGAGCAGTGCTTGTCTCATTGTTTCCGGCCTTTCATCCTGATTCCTCGCTATACTTATCACTTCAAGGAAGTGGCAGACTGATTTTTAAGGCAAATATAATTGGTTGAATCCTCCGCGTAGGGAGGATTAAAAATTATTTCCCCAAAAACTAAAACAGCCCTTGAGCTCACTCGGCAGGTCCATGAGGGGCTTTTTTTTCTGTTTAGAAAAATCCCTGTATATTCAGGGGAGGAAATAGTGAAAATCAAACAGTACAGAAGAAAAGCTTCTATTGTTCGATGAAATGTCACAAAAAAACCCGATTTTTGTCGGATTACTGCTAAACAAAGCTATCAATTATACCGATAAAATCGTGTAACCTATTAAACCTTTGCATTACTTAATAAAAAGATGGAGGAGGTCTTTATGAGCATATTACGGAATTTGAAAATTTCAAGAAAACTGCAAGTGCTGGTGGTGATTAGCGCCTTGGCATTAATGATCCTTGGCTTGGTGGGGTACTTGAATATTAAATCCATGGCAGAGAGGTCGGAAGATATATATGAGAATCAACTGAAACCGAGTGTTGAACTCGCCACTATATTGGAAGCTAACCGCAAGGTGGATGCCTATTTATTGGAGTTTATGATGACAAAAGATCCGCAGCGGAATCAGGAGCTGACAGAAGGCGTACAAAATACGACCAATGAAGTCGATCAAGCCATTAAGCGCTACGAACAAGCACATTTGACATCGAAAGAAAAAGAATTACTCAACTCCTACAAAAATCTTATAGTGGATTTTCGGGAAGCAAGATTTAAAGTGGTCGACCTAGCAAAACAAAATAAAAATGCGGAAGCCTATGCTATTTATAGTGAAGAAGTAGCTGAAAAAAGAAATGAAATTAACGGATTATTAGATGAAATGCAAGCTTTAAATAAACAGCTAGCTCTGGACATCAACGAGGAAAATAAAGCGGCGCTGGCGCGATCGACATTCATGATGATTATTTTTCTCCTTGTTTCATTGGGTTTATTGATTTTCATCGGCATTCTCATTTCCAGAAGTATTGTCAGACCAGTCTCTGAAATTAGACAGTTATTAGCGGAAGCAGAGGAAGGAGATTTCACGGTTAAAGGGGATTATGAATCAGCTGATGAAATTGGTCAGCTGACGGCTTCATTTAACAAGATGATTACAACCCTTCGCGGAATTGTCAGCAAGGTGAGCGATACTTCTCAGCAAGTCGCCGCTTCTTCAGAGGAGCTCAGTGCAAGTGCGGAACAGAGCAGCGGGGCAAGTGAGCATATATCCACAGCTGTCCAAGAATTAGCCGGAGGGGCTGATCATCTAGTTCGGGATGTGGATCAAAGCGCCCAAGTAGTAACGGAAATGAATCGCTATGCACAGCAAATTGCCGCCAATGCAAACGATGCCTCGAAAGCTGTGGAACAAACATCTAGCATGTCCATAGCCGGTGAGCGGGTCATTCAAAAAGCCACAGAGCAAATGGGTTCTATTAATGACAAAGTGACAGGGCTTTCCAATGCAGTAGTAGGATTAAATGAGCGATCCAGTGAAATTGGAGAAATTAATAAAGTGATTACAGATATTGCCGCACAGACGAATTTATTGGCGTTAAATGCTGCCATTGAAGCGGCTCGAGCAGGAGAGCAAGGACGCGGATTCTCAGTTGTAGCCGATGAAGTCAGAAAGCTGGCCGAGCAGTCCGCCAATTCGGCTGAACAAATTAGCAGCCTCATCGCCATTATACAAAACGATAACCAGAAGGCGCTGGAATCAATGAAAATCACAGCAGCTGAAGTCACCGAAGGGCTGCAAGTGGTTCAGCAAGCAGGCCATTCCTTTAAGCAAATTAAAGATTCAGTCAGTGAAGTGGTCGGACGAATTCAAGACATTGCCCGTATGGTGAAACAATTGTCTGAAGGAACAAAGCGAGTTAATCAATCGATTGAAACGGTCAACGGGGTCGCGGAAACTGCCGCTGCCAATACGCAAAATATTTCTGCGGCAACGGAAGAACAGCTGGCTTCAATGGAAGAGATCTCCGCATCGTCTTCCGCTTTAGCGAAGATGGCAGAAGAACTGCAAGCGTTAATTGTTCGATTTAAAGTTTAAAAAAAGGAAGTATGCAGCTTTATGAACAAGGCCCCGAATGGTCGATTCTCGATGGAGAGGACCTAATCGGGAGGTGTTCATAAAAGATCATCCGCATTATTTAAAAAGACAGGGAATCGCTCCCCGTCACAGCTTTCAAGATTTCATTGCCAAAATCGAGGGCCGATATGTGGAACCCCGAAAAAATTGAACATCCTAACAAATGGTCGTGATAGAAGAGGTGGACAAGCCGGTGAGGTTTTGTTCACCTCTCTTTTTCTTTCTCAATCAGGCCCTTCATATTTTGGACTCAATAACCGCCGCCCCCCCAGCAATGGCCAGGACTAAAAGAAGCGGATAAGAAGCGGGGAGGCAGTGATAGGATAAGACAACCCCGAGTGCACACCAAAACCCCGTACACCAATAACAGCTCAACAGTTTGCCTATCCATCGCCTTAAGCCGGTTCCTTTTATTTCAATATAGGTTTCCGCAGTTCCTGTCTCATCTTCTCTTATGACTTCGGAGATGAACGGCCGGCGAATAAAGCCAGTTATTTCATCAAAGACGATGAGGCGGGTCAGCCGGAAGGACGCCAAGATAAGAATAAAAAAGTCCAATAGATTAATCATCGTGCATCTCCTTTACAGCTAATTTTCTTAATTGCTGGGCTTCCCGCTGCAAATCGCTGATGGCCGATTCCAGCCTTTGGATATTGTCAAGCGTATATTCGAGGGCGGCTGAATAGACGCGCAACTCGATTTGCAGCTGTTCGGACGAATCACTGGGGATTTCTGTTTGCTGGTTGAATCGTGTTTGGGCTTGAGATAAGGGGTTTTGTTCCAGGATATCGGCGTATTCCCGATTCAATCTTCTTAGCATGTTCGTTTTTTTCCGCAGCTTTTGAACGAATAGGTGATATTTGTGTATCTTTGCCCGCCATTCTTTTCTTTCCTGTAATAACTTCATTATCTCCTTTTCTTGCTGCTTATTCAGCGCTAGCAGACGTTCCCGTTCATTTTGCAGTTCGGTGTGCTCGAGTGTGAGCTGTTCGAGCTTTTGATAGTGATGATGATCTTGAAATTGTTTGATTTTTTTTTGCGCTGCTGTAAGTTCAGCTTTCAGATCGAGCATCCTTTGCTCTAGTTGAACCTGATTCCATTCCGGCTCCCAATCTGCCTGGTTATTCAGCGTTCTCGCCTCCTGTAAAGATCCAATATAAGGAAAATTATTTGAGCGATAAGCCTCTACAAGGAAAAAACGATTTGATTATTAGACTGAAACTGAACATGCTGTTCGCGAAATAGCACAAACCCCTGTACGATGATTTGCTCGGCCTCTTCTGTTTTTTTCATCTCCAGCTGAAAGTTTCGCAATATTTGGCTATCCCCAGGTGAGATTCTTGTTGGTTCAATAGGGGTGATCCAATACTCCCCGCGCTCCTTCGCCTGTTTGAACCAATCATCTTCTAAGTACCTCCAACCCTTTGCTTCCCCGTCCGTGGTTTGCAGCCCCATTCCCTCCGTTAAATCAGGAGGAAGGATTTGTCCGCGGAATTTTACTTTGTCAGGAGGATCCACTTTGATGCAAATGATCGGATTATATAAATCTGTATTTCCAATGTTTTTGATATGCAGATGTCCGACAGTCAGTACGGTCTTATCATCTTCAAAAGGAAAGACTGTGTAATCAAAAAATAAATCCGCTAGCAAGGTTTCTTCAGCGGGCGGCTGCTCTGCATGCTTTGTAAGGATCGCAGGGGAAGCATCGGCTGTTGTGCGGGGCGGTTCAGAAAAAATGGAAGGAAGGGGCAGCAAGGATAAGCAATGCAGCCGCAGTTCTTTGAGAAAAAAATCTAAAATGCTTGATGATAGGCAGATAGCAAGATGCTCGACGGCATTTTCCCATTCGGCTGAAGCTGTATAGTCGGGGAAAACACCTTTTATTTGCAGCTCAGGAACGGCATTTGGTTCATCCAGCTTTCGGGTGATGTGGAAGTCCATTGAAAGCTGATTCATTTCTTTAATCACGGAGGCCTCCAATTCTAATGCGGATGCGGCCAGGTTATGAATAATATCCAGTCTGGGTTCTGCGGATGCGGGAGAAGAAGTGCAGTTGAATTGAATTTTCAGATCTGGCGTTCCGGCAGGATCCGCTGTCATCTGAATTCCGCTATCCATAAGGAAGAAAGAGGTCTTAGTTATTAAATCCGCGTTTATTTGATGATCTTTATTCATTGTTTCCAAGATAACCATTTTATCCTTTAACCCTGAATCAAGATGAAGCTCTTTCTTGGCAGGCTTCCAGCTGGTTCGGTACCCGAGCTGTCTGCACAGCAATTGAAAAGCGGCTAAAGAGCGATAAGGCAGATGATATAATAGTTGATTACTAAAAAGTACCTGTACGTTCATGATCTTTCCCCCTTTTTGTTTCACCACCTATTTTATGAAGCGAAAGAGAGAATATGATAGACGGCAAGCGCCAATTTCCTTCCGTCTTGCAGCAAACAGGCTTTTGCTCCGTTACCTTAGCAACTGGTCAGCCATATGATGTATTGTCAGAACCAATAACTCAAAGAAAGGATGACTAGGGTGAAAGATTTCTATCCTATTAAAGGTTCTCAGATTAGACCCAATGATATTCAGGAGGAGTGCATCCGAGTTCAGAAGGTGTACGATTGGATTGTCGATGTTGGAGAAGATCAGAACAAAACTCCAATTCCGGGGGATCCGGATGATGCGGCGACTTGCGCCGGCCGAGTAAGGGCAGCACTTGATGCAGGAAATGATATCCGCATCGAATGCATCCCGCCAGCGGTGCCGGGACCGTTTCCGATCATTCCTAAACCGCAGCCGCAGCCGAATCCGCGGGCGAACTGCCGCGTATTAAGCGTAACGAACGGCACAAGCAGTACGCCGGGAACAATTCGTATCGTATGGACCGTGCTTGTGAGAGTGCGTATCTTCAATGATACTACTGGCGCGTTACTGTGCGACTTCGACGTCCCTGTACAATTCGATGACCGGATTGCTGCTTGTATCCCTGCGCCATTAACAAGAGAAAACGTATTATGCCGCATCACACGTGTATTCTGTGATCCGACCGACGAAGTCTTCCTCGGCAATCAGATCGAATTGAACGTAAGAATCTGTAAGGAAATTCAAGTGGAAGCGGAAGTGAAGCTGGAAGTATTGGCGAAATTCTGTCAGCCACGTCCAAATGACTTGCAGCCGACGCCTCCATCTATCGCAGAGTGCCCGCCGTTTAACTTCCCGCCGCAGTGCCCGACGATCTTCCCGCGTCCGAACTGTGATTGCCAGGCGGAGGCTATTAATGCCTCTGGCACAAGTACGGATCCAGAGATCCTAGGAACACATAACTTAACGGCCAATATCTGTAACAATTGTACACTGGCGCAAAGCACTTGGAGATATACTAGAACAGGTGTAGCGACAGGAATTGTAGCTGCTAGACCGCTGACATTTAACCAGCCGGTATGTACGGAAGTAACTGGTGGTATTCAAATGGTCGTGACCGGTCTCGCTGAATTTATCGATGCAGCGGGCAATATCACAAGAGCGAACTACACGCTGACGTTAGTAGAAGCAGCGCAAGATTCCTTCCAATTAGTGGGATCTACTCCAGCCAACTTTGATACAGGAACAGTTAACGTGGCTGATAATCAGCTGCTAGTGAGAGACTGCCGCACATTCGGTGATGTTCCGATTGACACGCCTTAATAAAAAGGGAGGAGCTTTTCCTCCCTTTTTTCATGACTGAATGTCCTACACGCTGCTGCTCTTATTGTCATATATATAATTATTCAAGTGTGTGGGAGGATAAAGATGACAAATCAGAATAGTCTTGTTTCTATTATTTTTCCAGTTAAAAACGAAGGCGGACATATTAAGAATACCCTTCGTTCCTTACTGGCAGCGAAAACGACCTATGCGATGGAAGTGATTGTTGTCGATGATGGTTCTGTCGATCAGTGCTGTAACTTTCTAATAAACAGCCAGGATGAAACGATAAAGTTAATTAAAACAGAAGGTATTGGAGCGGCGATGGCCAGAAATGCAGGAGCAGATCAGGCAAAGGGAGACTTTTTTATTTTTTGTGATGCGCATTTGTTTTTTGAGGATTATTGGATAGATAATCTTTTAGAACCTATCCGCGAAGGTATCGCCGATGCCACGAATCCGGGAATCGCTGATGCTGCAAATCCAAGCAATATTGGATACGGATACAGCTGGAATGACAGGCTTGAGCCGAAGTGGCATTCCGGCAAGAGGGAACTGTTTCCATCCGCACATTTGGCGGGAGGGTGTTTGGCTATTTCTAGAAAGGCATTTGAAGGCATCCATGGATTTGAAAAGGGATTTAAAGTGTGGGGAAGGGAGGATGAAGAAATTTCTCTCAAATTGTGGCTGTTTGGCTACCGCTGCTATGTCCAGCCTGCTGTAACCATTCTCCATATTTTTCGAGCAGATGCCCCTCCATTTGTCGTTACTTGGGATGATGTAAATTATAACTTGATGAGAATGGCGTACAGCCATTTTAATGAGGAAAGAATTGAAAAGTGCAAGCGGTTAATAAAGCATTCGTCTCCCGAGAGAATAATGGAGCGGCTGATGAAAAGCGATATTATAGGTCAGAGAAAGCAGTATTTACAAGAGCGGCAATTTGATGACGACTGGTATATGAAGAAATTTCAGATTAATTTTTAAAGGCCTGCCGCAGGCTTTTTTTGTTATCACGATCTTTAACGAGCATACATATCTTTATATAGACGGAATCTGCAGAGGGTGATAGGCATGATGATCATTCAGAAAGAACCGGAAGGAAAGCAGCCGCCGGTTCTTGCGAGAATAGAAGAATATGAAGAGAAGTTGAACCATGTCCATGCTGTTTTAACGGGAGTTAAAGCGGCCTATGCCCATTACCGGGGGATTGAACAGACATGGATTCAGACCTTTGAAAAAGCAGCTGTCTTTTCAAAAAGCCAGCTGGAGACAAAAAACGGCAAGACTGGCGCCGAATTAAAAGAGGAGACGGACCAGCTTTGGCACGCAAGGAATGGAGCACAAAACAGCAATGATAGGCCCAACGCGGAAACGGCCATTCAAAAAAGCTTGCTGCATTATTTAATGATCACTGCCTTGAGTAATTCTAAGGTATTGGGGGAGAAAACAGCTATGAACAGTCAGCTAATAGAAGATAACAAAGTTCTGCAGCGCAAGATTGACCAGATGAGTGCGGAGTTGAATCGTTTGCGGGCAAAAGAACGAGATGCAGAAAAACAAACGCTTTCCCGCGAAGGAAATGAAAAGCGAAATAAACAGCGCTGGGTGGATGTGTTCTTCAATTTTTGGAGTGCCGAAGAGGATGAAACAGTGAACCAGCTGCAGGAACAGAATACCGAGCTCGAAAAGCAATTGAATGATTATCGGCAGCTGCTTGAACATATGAATGAAATCATTGATGTCTATCAAAAAAAAGAAGTTCAATTTACACAGGAAAGACAGCAATTAGAAAAAAAGCTGCATCAAAATGAGGAACAATTAAACGAACTGCAAAGAGCCTTGAAGAAATATCAAGATTGGGAAAGGAATCAGAGACCGTCCTATTCCGCAGATGGTCGTCTGATTGCCAGTCAAGCATGCTGCCATTCGTGTTATCAAGGAGAGGGCCGAGCGGCTCCGCAAGTGTTCAATCCTTTTAAATATGTGAAGTAGCTATGCAGCTGCCCCTTCCTTTTCCATTGTCCCTGAATATATTTATAGGGAAAGGAGGCGGAGCAGATTATGACTTTTGACGATTTAAAAAAAGTGTGGATGCAGTATTCAAGCGCATCAGCTGAACAGCAGCAAAAGCACATGGTTCCCGCTCGAAAACAACCCCATAATAACTATGTTCAAAAGAGCAGCCAGCAAAAGCCTAAAGGCTGCTGCGGACAGAGGAGCCATTGAAAAGCTTATGAAATTACGGACTCTGTGCGGCAGCAAATCATCAGGCATGCAAAAGAAGAGCTTCCCCTGGAGGCGTGCGGTCTTATATCCGGGAAGAAAGGAAGAGGAGAGACATTTTGGAAGGTGAGAAATATTGATCAAAGCCCTCATTCCTTCACGATGGCTAAGGAAGAGGTTCAATCTATCTTTCAAACCATCAAAGCAGCTGGTGAAGAATTAACAGGAATTTTTCATTCGCATCCAACAGCTCAGCCTTATCCCTCACCGGAAGATATTGCGTTTGCGCGCTACCCTGATGCAGCCTATTGTATTCTCTCTCTGGCCTTTCAGCCGGAACTAAGATGTTACCATATTCAAGATGGGCATGTCAGCGAGTTAAATATAACGAAGATCAAGTGAAGCTTCCTTCCGTGGGCTGCTCGTTATTCCAAGAAGAAAAGGCGTTGCAATGTCCTGCTGCAACGCCTTTGTACCTTGCATCGTACAATTCCGATTTATACTGCTGCGGTGCAGAGAAAGGGGGTTTCACACCCCATTCATGCGGGATAAAAGACGGATAGGAAGGAAAGGGAAGTGCAGGGGAAGCTGGCTGTCTTCTCAAGTCCTGATTCCGTGTGAACGGATGCAAGTCTATCTGGCAGGCAATAAGAGACGGGGTATCCAGTCTCTTGATTTCTTATGCGGATGAATAAGATCGCCAGTGAATAAAACAAGCCGCTAACAAGCGATCCTTGTGTGAACGCGGCAGCTAACGGCTTGTATTCTTTACTGCTTGTTCTTGTGATGCAGCTGCTGTTGAAATTTCTCAAATTGGCTCACCGTATCTGCAGAAGGGCTGCGGGTCAGCAGGCTGACAATCACAATGGCAAAAAGACTGGCGGAAAACCCGGGAATCATCTCATAGAGAGTGTTCGATAGTCCGGCGTTTGACCAGATGATAACGGTGCTTGCCCCAATGATCATACCGGCAAGGGCGCCCCATTTCGTCATTCTTCTCCAATATAGACTGAGAAGGATCATTGGACCAAAAGCGGATCCAAATCCGGCCCATGCGTAACCGACTAGCTGGAGGATCGTGTCATTTTTTTCCCAGGACAGAATCAGAGCGATGATGGCCACAAGCAGTACGGACAGTCTTCCGCAAAAGACGAGCTCACGTTCAGATGCTTTCCGGCGCAGAAAGGTTTTGTACAAGTCCTCCGTTAATGAGCTGGAGGTAACAAGCAGCTGGGAGGAGATCGTACTCATGATTGCCGCTAAAATGGCCGAAATCAGAAAGCCTGTAATAATGGGATCAAACAGTATTTCTCCCAGTTTGATAAAGATAGTTTCTGGATCTTCCAGCGTCGCCTTGCTTTGCGAATAATAAGTAATTCCGACAAAGCCTGTCAGCATAGCGCCAATGCTTGAAAAGATCATCCAGCTCATACCGATGCGGCGGGCCTTGTTAATTTCGCTCACAGAGGAGATGGCCATAAAGCGGACGATAATATGAGGCTGTCCGAAATAACCGAGCCCCCAAGCGAATAGAGAGACGATCCCGATGATGCTTGTTCCTTTGAAAATGTCAAGCAGTGCCGGATCAATGGAACGAGCGGTTTCGACCGTTTCACGAAGACCGCCAACATGCAAAAGCGTAACGGCAGGTACTAAAACCAAAGCAAGAAACATAATCAGCCCCTGCACAAAATCGGTCCAGCTGACGGCCAAAAAGCCTCCAAACAAGGTATAGGCCACAACCACAGCAGTAATGATCCAAAGACCGGTATGATACTCCAATCCGAAAGTGTTTTGAAAGAGCACCCCGCCTGACACCATGCCGGAAGAGACATAAAAAGTAAAAAAGATTAAGATGACCAGACCGGAGATGAGACGCAATATTTTGGAATGATCACCAAAACGATTTTCCAAGTATCCTGGAATCGTAATGGAGTCATTGGCAATTTCCGTGTAAGTTCTTAATCTTGGAGCCACGTACAGCCAGTTGGCCCATGCGCCCAGCGTTAAGCCGATGACAATCCACGATGCGCTCAGACCATTGGCAAACATCGCCCCTGGCAATCCCATTAAAAGCCATCCGCTCATATCAGAAGCGCCGGCGCTTAAGGCAGTGACAGCAGGACCGAGTGTTCGGCCCCCAAGCATATAATCTGAAAGGCTTGCCGTTCGCCTGTAAGCCAACCATCCAATCAGCAGCATACCGGTCATATAAATCACGACCGAGGATAATAAAGAATAATCCAACAAGTGCATCCCTCTTTTCTTATGATATTCTAAGTTGTTTGAATTTTTAGAAAAAACGGAAAGTGGAAAGCATCCGGGAAGAGTGCTTTCCAACTAATACATTATAACATTTCTGAAACGGTTTTGGCTTGCATATGAAGCTGTAAATAATCGGGACCTCCTGCTTTGGAATCCGTGCCCGACATATTGAAGCCGCCGAATGGCTGATATCCGACGACCGCTCCGGTGCAGCCGCGGTTGAAATAAAGATTGCCTACATGGAAATCTTTTCGGGCGCGCTCCATGTTCTCACGGCTGTTTGTGATCACCGCCCCTGTCAAGCCGTACTCCGTGTTGTTGGCAATCTCAAGGGCCTCATGAAAGTTTTTTGCTTTAGAGAAAGCCACAATGGGTCCGAATATTTCCTCTTGCATTAAACGAGATTGCGGATCTACATCCGCTACAATTGTAGGCTGAATGAAATATCCGTGAGAGCTGTCTCCTTCACCGCCAGTAATCATACGCCCCTCCGTTTTACCTAACTGAATGTAACTCATCACCTTATCAAAGGCTGATTGATCAATGACAGGCCCCATGAAAGGATTATCAGCTGGGTTACCGACACTTAGCTCCTTCGTTAATTCCGCTGCGCGCTGCAGCACGTGATCGTATACGTCTTCGACAATCACCGCCCGGGAGCAAGCGGAACACTTTTGGCCGGAGAAGCCAAAAGCTGATTTGACAATGGATTGGGCCGCAAGCTCCAAATCTGCTTCTTTGTCAACAATAATCGTATCTTTCCCACCCATTTCTGCGATCACACGCTTGAGCCAAATCTGGCCTTCGTTTACTTTAGAAGCCCGTTCAAAGATGCGCAAGCCGACGTCGCGGGAACCTGTAAAAGAAATAAAGCGTGTTTGCGGATGATCAACTAGATAATCGCCAATGTCCGTTCCGCTTCCAGGCAGATAGTTTAAGACTCCTGCCGGCAGTCCGGCTTCCTCCATGACCTCCACAAATTTGGCTGCAACCACGGGAGCAGCAGATGCCGGCTTCAATACAACCGTATTGCCTGCAACGATGGCCGCCGCCGTTGTTCCTGCCATAATGGCAAAAGGGAAGTTCCATGGGGACAGGACAATGCCGACACCTAAAGGAATGTAGCTGTAGCGGTTAAGTTCGCCGGGCCGGCTTTTGACTGGCATGCCGTTTTTGAGTTGAATCATTTGTCTGGCATAATATTCAAGAAAATCGATCGCTTCCGCCGTATCGGCATCTGCTTCACTCCAAGGCTTGCCGGCTTCTTTTGTTAATAAAGCTGAAAATTCGTGCTTGCGGCGGCGAATGATAGCGGACGCTTTGAGAAGGATGTCCGCCCTTGCCTCTGGTTCGGCTTTTCTCCAGCTTTCAAAAGTTTCTGCAGCAGTTTGCACAGCTTTTTCTGCCAGCTCCTTATTGGCTTTAGAGGTGAGACCGATGACCTCTCGCTTATCAGCGGGATTGCGGGAGATGATTTTTTCTTCTGTCATTATTTTTTTATTGCCGATAACAAGGGGATAGTCTCTGCCTAGCTGGCTCTGGATTTTTTTGAGCGCCGATTGGTAGGCCGCGATATTGCTGGATTTGGAAAAGTCAGTTAAGGGTTCGTGTTTATAAGGAATCATCGGATTCTCTCCTTTACTCATTTTTTTAAGAAGTTTTTAAACACAAAGGCGATATTGGCCGGTCTTTCTGCCAATCTGCGCATAAAGTAGCCATACCATTCAAGGCCGTAAGGGACGTAGACTCTCACTTTGTATCCTTGCTTGACTAAATCGAGCTGAGTGCGGGTGCGCATGCCGTAAAGCATCTGGAATTCGAATTGTTCTGTTGGAATTCTATGCTCTTTCGTGAATGTTTTTGTGAACTCAATCATTTGGTCATCGTGGGAAGCAACCGCTGTATAATTGCCGTTTTGCAGGCTTTTGACAATAAGCTTTTTATAATTGTCATCGACATCTTGCTTATTTGGAAAGGCGTGTTTACGGGATTCTTTATAGGCTCCTTTCACGAGCCGTATGAATGGTTTCAGCGTGTTTAAATCATCCAGATCTGAAGCCGTCCGGTATAAGTAAGCTTGCAAAACGGTGCTGACATAGCGGTGGCTTCTTTTGAACTGTTTAAATAAATCAAGGGTAGCCTGGCAGCGCGGAACATCTTCCATATCAATGGTGACCATCACCTGATGCTCCTCGGCCGCTTCTAAAATTCTGGCCATATTGGCCTCGACCAGATCGCGGTGGATATCAAGCCCTAAAGAAGTCAGCTTCAGTGATACGTGGGAATCCAATTGTTCGCGGTGAATCATCCGGATGGTCTGAATGCATTCTTTCGTGCGTTCCTCTGCAATTTCTTTCGTATCCACAAATTCTCCAAGGTGGTCGACAGTGACGGATAAGCCAGCATGATTTAAGTGACGAATGCATGGAATGGAACTCTGAAAGTCGGTTCCTCCGATCATTTTTCCGGCAGCCCAGCGTCTGCCGTGCTTTTTAGCGAGGTGGTTCAATAGAGCGTTTTTGGACAAATATAAGAACAAGCTCCTTGTAAGGGCTTCCATTTCCTGTTATCACCCCCTGGTAAAGCTTATTTTGTCTTCCGTTCATTTATGACTATGCTGAAATGCCTCTTTAAGATTATTCTAAGACTCTCCTTTAGGAAAGGAGTGGGGAGAAGTGCGGAAGGCAGATTCTGGCACCTAAAGTCATGTTTTGTTCAGAGAACCGACAGCGGGGCGGTGTAAATGTTTTAGAAGATGCCTTTTTATCATTTACAATTTTAATAAAGTTTCAAATGAATTTAACGAATATTTACATTTCTATAATGATTTAAGTAAACAGTCTTAACAAAATCAACTTAATATAGGCGTTGGGAGTAGGGATAAAAAAAATAGAGGTGATCTAGAATGGCAGAAGAATTAAATCGTCGCAAGTTCTTGACGTATGTGGGAACAGGAGTAACGGCATTAACTGTAGCATCAACAGGCTTAGGCGCTTTTACACCGAAAGTGGAGGCGAAGGGAGCGAAAGCCGCTTCTCATTTGTTCGGTCTTAAAAAGAAGGTGTCAGGATTAAATTTCAAGCCTATTCAGCCAACTGATAAAGACGAGTTAGTATTGCCGCGCGGCTATAAATATGATGTAGTGGCAGCTTATGGAGATGTTATTAACAAGAAAGGCGATACATTCGGCTACAATAACGATTTTACAATGTTTTTCCCTATGCGCGGATCAAATGATCGCGGATTGCTGTGGGTCAATCATGAATACATAAGCGACTTGTGGGTGACAGGTCCGAAAAAGAACGGGAAGTTTTCGAAAGCGCAAATTGAAAAATTATTATACAACCAAGGCGGTTCTATTATTGAAATTTACCGCGACGAAGACGGAGTTTGGAAAATGGACAAAAACTCCAAATTTGCCCGCCGCATTACAGGCTTGACGCCGTTTAAGCTGACGGGGCCGGCTAAGGGCTCCAAAACCGTGGGCGGCAAGGACGTCGTTCAAGGGACGTTCGCCAACTGTTCCGGGGGCAAGACGCTTTGGAATACCGTGCTGTCTGCCGAAGAGAACTATGAATCTACTGTTGGGGATGCTTCCTTAAACGAAACGCATTACGGCTGGATTGTGGAAGTGGATCCGTTTAATGAAAGCTTTGCTCCACGCAAGCATACAGCGTTAGGCCGCTTCCATCATGAGAACTCCGCAATGGGCTTAACAAACGACGGACGTGTTGTCGTATACATGGGGGATGATAAGCGGGACGCTTGCGTTTATAAATTCATCAGTAAAGGCAAGTATGTTAAATCCCGTAAACAAGCGAATTCTGCCTTACTTGAAGAAGGAACGCTTTACGCGGCGAACTTGAAGAAAGGCGAATGGATAGCCTTGACAATTGATGCGGTTCGCAAGGCGGTCAAAGACAATAAAGAGCTTCTGGAAAAATTCCAAACGCAGGCGGATGTTTTAGTATACGCGGATGAGGCTGCAGTTCTGTTGGGCGCTACACCGACTGACCGTCCGGAAGACGTGGAAATCAGTCCTTTCGATAAATCAGTGTTTATCGCTCATACCAATAACTCAGATCATGGCAATATTCACGGCCATATCACTCGTTTCATTGAAGCTAATGATGATTTAGGCTCCTTAACATTTGACTTTGAAATCTTTGCTTGCGGCGGCCGTCAAAGCGGCTTCAGCGCACCGGATAACTTGACATTCGACAGCGCCGGAAATCTGTGGACAGTGACGGATATTTCCTCCAGCTCCATGAATAAGGGTGTGTTCTCCACCTTTAAAAATAACGGTGTATTCGTTATTCCTACTTTAGGAGACAAGCAGGGAGAGGCATTCCAGTTTGCTTCCGCCCCAACGGATGCAGAATTAACAGGTCCTTACTTCACAGATGACGAAACGGCTTTATTCTTATCTGTTCAGCATCCTGGAGAAAACACGGAAGATATCAAAAATCCAACAAGTATGTGGCCGCATCGCAAAGGTGACAATCAGCCGCGCCCAGCTGTTGTGGCTATCTCAGGCTTTAAATACTAGGGGGAAATCTTAATGTTACAAAATATTGGTATTCCTGGACTGATACTGGTCTTGGTGATTGCTTTGATTATTTTCGGTCCATCCAAACTTCCAGAGATTGGTCGAGCTTTCGGGTCAACTTTAAAAGAATTTAAAAAATCTACACGTGATTTAGTATCGGATGATGCTGATGAGACGTTGGATAAGAAGAAGGATAAGAAGAGCCTGACTTAATAGAGGCAGGGGATGAAAGGCTGATTTCAAAAAAGCGGAACGAGCTTTTTGGAACAGCCTTTTCTTGTTCAAAAATAAAAGGCTTGGTGAGAAATGGATCACAGGCGAAGGATGCGAATGGGCCGATTCATTTCAAGGCAATAATAATGGAGTGATTTATATGCTAGATCAGAGTATGAAGGCAACAGAGCATTTTGAAGAACTGCGGAAAAGGCTGATCCTTACTTTAGTGGTGTTTGTAGCATTTTTGCTATTGTCCTTTACATTCGTACAAGACATTTATCATTATATTGTGAAGGATCTTCCTTTTAAATTGGCGCTTCTTGGACCGAGTGATATCATTGTCGTTTATTTAATGCTTGCGACGGTTGTGGCTGTTGCAGGAACGATACCGGTTGCAGCTCATCAAACCTGGCTGTTTGTTAAGCCGGCTCTTTCGGCAACGGAAAGAAAGATCACCCTTTCTTATATTCCAGCTTTGTTTCTTTTGTTTATTTTAGGTATTTCTTTCGGCTACTTCGTGCTGTTTCCCATTGTCTTATCCTTTCTGATGTCGCTGTCAGGGGAAATGTTTAACACGTTTTTTACTACGGAGAAGTACTTCAAATTTTTATTGCATATGACGCTGCCCTTTGGCTTTTTATTTGAATTGCCGGTAGTCATTATGTTTCTGACAAGTCTGGGGGTATTAAACCCTTACAAGCTGCGCAAGGTAAGGAAATATGCTTACTTCGCTTTGATAGTGACTTCTGTTTTAATTACACCGCCGGATTTCTTGTCCGACGTACTGGTGATCATTCCGTTAATTCTGCTATATGAAGCAAGTGTCAGCTTGTCTAAGGTTGTATATAAAAAGAAACAGGCAAAGCTTCTTCAAGAAGAGAATGATTTAAACGCAGTGAATTAATCATAATGCAGGGTCTGCAGCTTTCAGCCTTATTGTACTGCATGAAAGATGCTGCAAGCTTCACTCTTTTCAAAAGCAAAAAACCAAAGCGGGAGTCACAGCCTCCGCATGCCCGATTCGTTGCAGGTATCGTAACTGTGGATGAAACGGCGAGCCGAAGTTCAATACTAAAAAAGAAATCACCAGTTTTCTCCGCTTATGATGGAAATGGAGAGAAAGCTGGTGATCTTCTATATCCGCTTATTTTTTATTTAATTTAAATGAACTTTTCAACGAAACGATGCGGTTGAAAACAGGCTTATCTTCTGTTGTATGTTTCGGATCCACATTGAAATAGCCATGCCGGAAAAATTGAAACTTATCTTGCGGCTTCACGTCTGACATATTAGGCTCGATAAATCCTTCTACAATTTCCAAGGAATTCTTGTTGACATAATCTAGAAAGGATTTTTCTTCCGCTTCTTCTTCGTTTTCGTCCGCATCCAAAATAAGCGGCTCATATAAACGGAATTGAGCGGGAAGGGCATGGTGAGCATCCACCCAGTGGAGCGTTCCTTTCACTTTGCGTCCGGTGAATCCGGTGCCGCTCTTCGTTTCTGGATCATAGGTGCAATGAAGCTCTACGATTTCACCGTTTTCATTTTTAATCACTTCTTCACATTTAATGAAGTAGGCGTGCTTTAAGCGGACTTCATTGCCGGGGAAGAGACGGAAATATTTTTTCGGCGGATTCTCCATGAAATCCTCTTGCTCAATATAGATTTCTCTTGAGAACGGAATTTTTCTCAGGCCCATTTCCGGATTTTCCGGATTAATTTCAGCATCAAGCCACTCCACTTGTCCTTCTGGATAATTGGTAATGACCACTTTCAATGGTCTTAACACGCCCATTGTGCGGGGGGCTTTCAGCTTTAAATCTTCGCGGACAAAATGTTCAAGCATGGCTGCATCGACCACTCCTGAACCTTTGGAAACACCGGTTTCTTTAATGAATTCACGAATTGCTTCCGGCGTATAGCCTTTTCTTCTTAAACCGGAAAGGGTCGGTAAACGCGGATCATCCCAGCCATCGACAAAGCCTTCCTCAACGAGCTGCTTTAATTTGCGTTTACTCATAACTGTGTTGGTGATATTTAAACGGCCAAATTCAATTTGCTGAGGCTTATGCTCCATTTCACATTCTCTGATGACCCAGTCATACAAAGGACGATGATCTTCAAACTCGGTCGTGCATAGAGAGTGAGTGACACCTTCAATGGCGTCTTCAATCGGATGGGCGAAATCATACATTGGGTAAATGCACCAAGCATCTCCTGTATTGTGATGGGCAGCATGAGAAACACGGTATAAAGCAGGATCGCGCAAATTCAAGTTTGGAGAAGCCATGTCAATCTTAGCCCGCAATACTTTCGTTCCGTTGGCAAATTCTCCTTTGCGCATGCGTTCAAACAAATCCAGGTTTTCTTCTACTGAGCGGCTGCGATAGGGGCTTTCTTTTCCTGGTTCCGTTAATGTTCCACGGTATTCCCGCATTTCTTCCGCTGTTAAATCGTCCACATATGCTTTTCCTTTTTTGATCAGAAGCACCGCACGGTTATACATTTCTTCAAAGTAATCAGAAGCATAGCGCAAGTCGTCCCATTCATATCCGAGCCACTTCACGTCTTCCTTGATTGATTCCACAAATTCCTGATCTTCCTTGAGCGGATTTGTATCATCAAAGCGCAAATTCGTTTTCCCGTTAAAATCGTCCGCTAAGCCGAAGTTGATGACGATTGATTTCGCATGGCCGATATGCAAATAGCCGTTCGGCTCGGGCGGAAAGCGAGTTACTACATAATCCCGTTTACCCGTCTCCAAATCTTCCTTAATAATACTTCTGATAAAGTTTGATGAATGTTGTTCCAAATTGCTACCAGCCTTTCTATGTATGCTATATTTATTCTTTATTATAGAGAAATCCGCGATATAAATAAAGTCAAGAAAAGTGCCGCTTTCTGCTGCGATTGAGCTAGCAGCCATTTGCCGCGATAAAGTGAAGCTTTGAACAGCAGGGGCTCTTCCGCCCCGTTGCTGAATAAAAGAACAAAGGCGAACAGCGCAACTTCTTTGCAGCCTGCATTGTGCAGGCCCGTACGAATCGGGCATTCAACTGACGTAATCTCCTGTGCGGGCTTTAGGTATCCATTATCTTCTCAGTGAAGGAGTCTGATAGCATCTTCCATGCGGGATAAAGAAATTAGATGTGGGCACGGAGATCGCTGCAGGGGGCGTGTTATAATGAGAAAAAAGAGAGAAAGGGTGGCAGAATGCTTCAACAAGCCCGACAGTTTTTACAATCTTACTTTGGGTATTCTTCTTTCCGTCAAGGGCAAGAGCAGGCGATCAGCCGGATATTGGAAGGGAAGAATACGATTTGCGTCATGCCGACAGGCGGAGGAAAGTCACTCTGTTATCAAATTCCCGCACTTGTCCTTCCGGGCACGGCCATTGTGATTTCCCCTTTAATTTCATTGATGAAGGACCAGGTGGATGCATTGCAGGAAGCAGGGATTTCCGCCGCTTTTATTAATAGTTCGCTTAGTCCTGCTGAGGTCAGAGAAACGATGAAAGCTGCAAGGAGCGGCCAATTTAAACTGCTGTACATTGCTCCGGAGCGGCTGGAGTCCCGAACATTTATCGAAGAGCTGAAAGAGATGACTATACCTCTCGTAGCAGTGGACGAGGCTCATTGTATTTCACAGTGGGGGCATGATTTCCGCCCTAGTTACCGGCAAATTCAGCGATTGGGGCACATTCTTTCGCAGCAGCCGGTCGTGCTTGCTTTGACGGCTACTGCGACGCCGAAGGTCCGGGAAGATATTTGCCGGCTGCTTTCCATTGATGAAGAGGAAGCGGTCATTACCGGGTTTGAACGGGAAAATCTATCTTTTTCTGTTGTTCAAGGAGAGGACCGTCAACAATTTTTAAAAGAATATAGTAAGAAAAACATAAAGGAAGCTGGCATTATATATGCTGCTACGAGAAAAACGGTCGACCAGCTGTATGAGCGTTTAAAAAAATGGAACATCCCAGCGGCTCGCTATCATGCGGGAATGAGTGATGGGGAACGGATGAGTGAACAGGAGCGTTTTTTAGCGGATGAGGCGACCGTGATGGTAGCAACCAACGCTTTTGGAATGGGGATTGATAAGTCCAATATTCGTTATGTCATTCATTATCAGCTGCCGAAGAATATGGAAAGCTATTATCAGGAAGCCGGCCGCGCTGGACGAGACGGATTAGCCAGCGATTGTATTCTTTTGTATTCTCCTCAGGATGTTCAGACGCAGCGCTTCTTAATCGATCAAACGCTGGATAAAGAACGAGTGCCGCGGGAACTCGAGAAGCTTCAGTTTATGGTGGAATATTGCTATACAGAAAATTGTTTGCAGAGCTACATCGTCAACTACTTCGGTGAAAAGAATGCCAAAGCTTGCGGACGCTGCAGCAATTGTACTGATACACGAGGAAGCGTCGACATGACCAGAGAAGCCCAGATGGTATTATCTTGCGTCATCAGAATGGGGCAGCGGTACGGCAAATCGATTACCGCTCAAGTGCTGACTGGCTCAAGAAATAAAAGGGTAGTAGAGTTTGGCTTTCAGAAGCTTTCCACTTACGGAATTTTAAAAGAGCAAAGCGCCAGAGAAGTGGGGCACTTTATCGAATTTCTGATTGCTCAAGATCTGTTAGGGATTGAACAGGGCACGTACCCGACGATTTTTGTTACGAGTAAAGGGAAGGAAGTATTGCTTGGCCAGCGATCGGTCCATAAAAAAGAAGCGGTCCGCATGAAGCGGGTGTCCAAGGAAGATCCTCTGTTTGAAGAGCTGCGAAAACTGAGAAAGACTTTGGCTGAACAAGCGGGGGTTCCGCCTTTCGTTATTTTCTCTGATCACACTCTCCAGGATATATGCGCCAAACTGCCGCGATCGCCGGAGGAGTTCCTAATGGTCAGCGGAGTGGGGGCAAGCAAGCTTGAGAAGTACAGTGAGCCATTTCTACAATTACTGGACTGTTATCTTGCCAAGCACCCGGAACGGAAAGAGGATTATCCAGTCGCTGAAGCTCCTGCTGAGTCGAAGAGGAAACCGGTGAAGGACTCCCATTTGGAGACGTTTGCTATGTATCAGCAGCAAATGACTGCGGAAGAAATCGCGCGCGCTCGAGATTTAAGCCTGACGACTGTTGAAAGTCATTTGGTTCAATGCCTTAAGGAGGGACTGGAGGTGAATATATCCGAGTTAATTCCGGAGAACCTGTACCCTCTTATCGCCGAAGCGGTTGACAAAGCGGGAAACGAGCGCTTAAAGCCGATTAAAGAGCTTCTTCCCGAAGAAGTGACGTACGGGATGATTAAAGTCTTTCTCGAAGCCGATAAGAAAAAAATGCCCATGAATAATAAATAGAAAAGCCAGCCAAGGATTAAATCATTGAAGAATGGGAAAACAGATACTGTACTTCGAATGAAGGGAGGAATCTGGTTGAGACATCTGACTGCGATTATAATGAAGTTTGTAGCAGTGTCAGTCATTCTTTATGTGGGGTTTAGTGTCGTCGCTGAAGCCAATATAGCGGAAGTGCTGCTGATGAGCGCGGTTGTAACGATCATTTCCTATGTGCTGGGTGATTTAATGGTTCTGCCTTTCTCAGGAAATTCTATTGCCGTTCTCAGTGATATCGTGCTTTCTGCCTTTGTGCTTTGGGGCTTAGGATATGTTCTGGATAACATCATGGCTTCGTTTGTAAATGCTATGGTCTTTTCCGTCTTTTTGGCAATTGGGGAATGGTTCTTTCATATTTATATGCAAGAAAGAGTCTTGGAGACGAGGTATAAGGATCCCCGCCATGCTTAAACCATGTGGTAAAATGAACCTCCAAACAGCGGATTCTTTTTTCTCCGCTGTAAGGACAAAGGCTGCCATCGCCCTATCCGATGGCAGCGTCTTTTCCCCCTGTATTGTGCAGGCCGAACGAATCCGGGCCTGCAGGTGCCGGGATTTCCCTGCTTAGACTTATGCGTTCTGCTTTATTCTGGGAAGGGCGGCTTACGGCATCTTTTATTTCAGCCATAGAGGGATGAAACACTGCGCAAGAAAAAAGTTGACAAGTGAAAATAAAAATGAGATAATATGTATCTTACGATGTAACTTAGAACGTTTTATGTAAATAATTGGCATTCTGCTATGTTTTTGAAGTAAGACTTATTCAAACTGGAGCGGCTTCGGAGCCGCAAGGACTTAAGAGAAGGCAGGGCTTAGGTCGTTTAGGTTTATCATAAACGACAATGTAGAACAAAACCGCGGCGGTTTTATTTTCTGACAGAAAGTGAACAGACTCATGAAAGACGTTATGAGTTACGGATATATGCATAAAGAAATGGACGGGAGAATTCTCCCGTCCATTTCTTTATTTTGCCCGGCAGCTATTTTTGTTGAGGATCCGGCAGCTTGAATTTATTTTTTTCCTCTGTGCCTGTTAAGGCCATGGCTAATTGCTTGAGCGCCGGCGGTGTTTTTTTGGCTTCGTCTATTGCCGACACCACTGCATCCTTCTTGAATTGCATATCTTGCATGAGCTGTTTTTGATGCAGTTTTAACTCCTCTGCTTCTGATTGCAACTTGAATTGCTGCTCTTTCATCTTCTCGGCCGTGCCTTGAAGATGATTGATTTTTGGCTTCATAGATTTATAAATACCCGCTGCAGATACAGCCAAGTAAATCAAGGCGCTGATTGCGGTCGCTAAGCTTGCCCAGCCGATGAATTCCATATTATTCAACCTCCCTAATATGTAAGTTCCTTATCCCCTGTTTACCCTTTATTGTAAGCCAAATAACGATTTTTATCGCGTAAAAGTGATGATTTATCAAAAAAATGTGGCTTTTTGCTTGAAATTGGGTAAAGCTAAGGAGGAAGGAGAGCAGCGATGAAAGAAAGATGGGATTTAAAGTTAAAAAATAATATTTGGATCATTCCAAGCTTTTATAGTTTCACGGCTTTTCTGTTAGCCGCTGTCGTAATCTGGCTGGATATTTCTCACTATCCGCTCATAAAGGCTTGGGTGCCTAATCGTTTGCTGACAAGCATTGGTTTGGCCGAAACGATATTAGGAGCCATTGCCGGCTCGCTATTAACGATGACATCCATTACCTTTTCAACACTAATGGTCGTTTTAACTACATACTCCGGCCAGTTTTCACCGCGCACACTGCAAAATTTCATCCGAGACAAGGTGACTCTACGAGTGCTGGGAATATTCATGGGCGGCTTCGTTTATTCGATGTTTTCGCTTTTATTCCTTCGGGATATTCCTGGGGGACATCCGGTTATTTCGGCTGCCGTTGGCGTGATTATCGCTTTTATCTGTCTTGCTTTTTTTGCTCATTTTCTTCAGCATGTGGCTCAATCCATTCAAGTAAATAAATTGATCAGACAATTGACGGAAGATGCCACTTCCTCCATTTCTAAAATGGCACAAAGAATCGAGAAAGAAAAAAGGAGCCAGCGGGTATTTCAGTGCCCTGTTATTGAACAAAAGCAGGTAACAGTCTATACGTCCGCTGCATATGGCTTTACGCAGCTGTATGAAATTGAGCGATTATTTGATCTGGCTTGCCAAGATCAGTGCACGGTAGAAATTTTGCTGCCGATCGGTTCTTTCATTACGAGAAAAACAGAATTAATGAAAATCTACCATTCCCAAGAGCTGACAGGAAATTTCATTGACGCTGTTCAGATTGGTGATGATCGCACAACTATGCAGGATTTAGAGTTTGGAGTCCAAAAGCTTGGAGAAATTACGCTTCGGGCTCTGGCTCCGGGAGCGAATGATCCGAACACTGCTATCGACGGGATCAAGCATATGGGCATGTGCTTGGATGAAGCAAGCCATCAGGACGGCCGCTATATCGTTTATTACGAGGGAGAAATTCCGCGGCTTATTATTGCTCAGAAACCATTCGAAGAGGTCTTGTACCAGGCATTTTATGAAATATGCTACTCGGGTAGAGACCGGGTATCTGTGTTATTAGCTGTATTCGAAGCGTTAATTGAGATTGCTAACAAAAACACAGAAAATATTAAAGGGAAGATCTATCATTTCGGTGAATATGTTCTAAACAAAGTAGAAGAAGGCATACTAAATAAAGATGATCGAAAAAAATTGCAGGAAAAGTTCGTTATTTTGAAGAAAATTTGTAAACAGGAAAATGTTTAGAATTTGCTGAAAGGGAAAAAGTGAGGTAAGAAAACATTTACAGGAGGCATGGGCCATGAATTTTCTAATCAGCAAGGGAATGGAATCTTTTAAAAGAGAAGCTGAGCAGAATAAGCTGCAAGAAAAACAGGCGTCTAATGTCAAAGTAAGTTCTAAAAAGTAACGTTTTCACTAAGCCATCCAGCAAGAGAGAGGGTGGCTTTTTTCTGACGCATGATGAAGGAGAAGAGACAATGGAAGAAAGCAAGGGATATGTGCCAGTGAAGCAGGATTTTTTTGAGCAGCCAACGATTGAGCTTGCCAAAAGCTTGCTGGGCTGCTTACTGGTAAAAGAGACGGAGGAAGGAAGAACATCAGGCTTTATTGTGGAGACAGAAGCGTATAGAGGTCCGCATGATCAAGCGGCTCATAGCTTCAGAAATCGCCGGACGAAACGAACGGAGATTATGTTCGCTGAAGCGGGTCATGTCTACACCTATGTAATGCATACCCATTGTTTAGTCAATGTCGTCAGCGAAGAGGAAGGTGTGCCAGAAGCAGTGCTTATTCGGGCGGTAGAGCCCAAAGAGGGAATAGATTTAATGAGCGAGCGCCGCAAAGGGACAGCGTTTAAAAACTTAACGAGCGGTCCGGGAAAATTAACGCAGGCGATGGGGATTACAATCGAGGATTACGGGAGGCGCTTTGTGGAACCGCCTTTGTTTATAGCGGAGGGATTTACGCCGGATGATATATCATCTGGCCCGCGAATCGGCATTGATAATGCAGGAGAAGCGAAGCATTACCCTTGGCGATTCTGGGTTGCTGGCAATCCCTTTGTTTCCAAATAAAAAACGAAGCCGCTCAGCTTCGCTTTTCTGCCCGGAGGCGGCTATGACGTTTCTGAAGAATTAATTCTTCCAGCGAGCCGGACCCAAGCAGTACGCCAGAGATGATAAACAGCAATCCGATAAAGTGGGAGGGCAAGATCGTTTCACCCAGAATTACAGCGGCGCCCATTAAGGAGAAAAACGTGCTTAAATTCATAAAGATGGATGTTTCTGCCGCTCCGATCTGACCGATGGCGTAATTATAGATCATGTGTCCAACAGCGGTTGCAAAGACAGCAGAACAAATGAAGATGAACCATGTAAGCATGGGGGCGCCGGCTAGGCTTGCCAGCCCATCAGGCTCCTTCCACAGGCTGATAAGAAATAAGATCAGCGAGCCAAAGAAGAGCATATAGCCCGTCAGCAGCCGCGGATCGAGCGTTTCCGCTGCCTTTCTAATTAAGATAAAGCTCAGGGCTTGTGCGAGGATGGATAAAAAGATATCGGCATCCCCCGCCGACAGCGCCCCCATTCCTTCGCTGCCTGCAAGCACAGTAAATCCAACCCCCACGCCGCCAAGAATGAAACCGATGAAGCGAATGAAGGTAGGCCTCCTGCGCAGCAGAACAGCAGCAAGCAGCGCTGTTAATAAGGGTCCCAGCCCCAAAATTAGGCCAGCGTTTGTGGCGGATGTTTCGGTCAGTCCTTCCGCTAAAAAATAGTGATGCGCGACTACGCTCGACAGCGCCCCACCGAAGACATACTTCCACTCACCGGCATGCGGCAACCGGATGCTGCGCGACAGTCCAAGAAACAAAAACACCGTAGCCGCCGCTGTGAAAATGCGTAAAGCGGTAATGGTTGCCGGCATAAAATGACCTACTAAAATCTTGATAAATGAGACATTGAAGCCCCAGACAATCATCGTTCCTACGAGAATTACATAGATCTTCAAGTACCTCATCGCATGCTGCCTCCCCGGTTTCCGTCCCCTTTGATTATACGATAGAAAGAGAGAAAAAGAACAGGGTGCCAAGTTTGTTTGAGAAGCACTCGTTTCTGCCACAAGTTTAGGCGGGGAGGCCGCAGCATCTGAATGCCGGCTTGGTTCGGGCCTGCACAATACAGGGGACAAAGGCCTGCCGTTTTAGTTCTTCATGTCAGCAGCAAGAGGAAGGAAGAGCCAAGAGTCATTTTATATAGAAAAAAGCCGCCTTTTCGCAGGCGGCTTTCGTCTTGTTATTCAGCGGCTTTTGCATGCAATTCCGGAGATTGAACGGCTTCAGGCTCAGCGGCTTGATGAATCGCATTAGGGTGGAATTCATTTTCCATTTTAGATACAACCACTGTAGCTACGCCGTTTCCGATCAGGTTAGTGATCGCCCGCGCTTCTGACATGAAGCGGTCTACGCCGAGAAGAAGAGCGATTCCTTCCACTGGAATCATCGGAAAAGCGGCCAGTGTAGCAGCTAGGGTGATAAAGCCGGAACCTGTTACGCCGGCTGCTCCTTTAGAGGTGAGCATCAAGATCCCCATCAGTGTCAGCTCTTGCCAAATAGTCAAATCCACACCGTAGGCTTGCGCAATAAAAATGGCGGCCATCGATAAGTAAATGGAGGTTCCATCGAGGTTGAAAGAATAGCCTGTCGGAACAACCAATCCAACAACCGGTTTAGAACAGCCGTACTTCTCCATTTTTTCCATCATCTTAGGTAGCGCGGATTCCGAAGAGGAGGTTCCGAGCACAAGTAAGATTTCATCTTTAATATAGGCGATAAATTTGAAAATATTAAACTTATAAAATTTCGCAATGCCTCCAAGAACAAGAATAATAAATAGAAACATCGTAATGTAAACGGATCCCATCAGCTTACCAAGCATTAATAGTGAACCTAGACCAAATTTGCCGATCGTGTAAGCCATGGCACCAAATGCGGCGATCGGAGACAGCTTCATAATCATATTAACGATGCCGAAGAAAACATCCACCAGTCTTTCAAAAAAGTCGACAACCGGCTTGGACCGCTCGCCCATAGCCGCCATAGATAATCCGAATAAGACGGCGAAGAACAGAATCGGAAGCAATTCACCCTTTGCCAGTGCGGCGACAATATTGTCAGGGATAATGCTCATTAAGAAACTCATGAGTCCATGATCTGATTCAGCGGCCTTTTCTGTGAATTGAGAAATGTCTCCGCCCTCCACAGCGCCTGTATTAAAGCCGACTCCAGGTTTGACGAGGTTGACAACTAGAAGGCCAATCGCTAATGAGAAGGTGGTGACAATCTCAAAGTAAATCAGGGCTTTTCCGCCAATACGGCCGACTTTTTTCATGTCTCCCATACTGCCGATGCCGATCACGACTGTCATAAAGACAATAGGAGCAATGACCATTTTGATTAATTTAATGAAGATATCTGCTAATACTTTCAGCTGTTCGCCGAAAGCAGGGAAAAGCACACCTACCATAATGCCGAGGATAATACCGATCACAACGCGAACGGTCAGGTTATTTAACGCCTTTTTCATTCTTATGTTTCCTCCTTGTCTGCGTTGATAGCGTTTTCATGTGTTGTAAATTATATTAACAGACAATTTAGAAACTTAAAATTTTAGGTTATATTGTTCTTTTTGTTCTTTTTGTTCATGAGGGATTAGCGCTGGTGTTTAATTCGATCAATCCACTTTCCGCCAACTTCGTGTTCAATTTTGCGATACAGCGGGGTAAAACGGCGCTGCCATTCTTGTTTTTCTCTCTCGGTCAGTTCATGGATTGTGATAGGTGAACGGCGGCGGATATCATTCAGCTGACGCTCATTCATATTTTTGGCTGTGTTCATATTCCATGCCGTTGTTTCTTGCAAGGCTTCTAGAATGAGGGATCTTAAATCTTTGGGTAGCCCTTCCCAAAATTTTTCATTCACAATGACGACATACCCTAAATAGCCGTGATTGGTGATCGTCAGGCTCTTTTGCACTTGATAGAGCCGCTTGGAATAGATATTAGAAACTGTATTTTCTTGACCATCTATTCGCCTGGAAGCTAAACTGCGGTATACTTCATTAAATGGGGTAACGACTGTTTGAGCTTGCAATAATTGAAATTGATTGGCGATCACTTCACCCGGCATCGTCCGAAAGGTCAGGCCTTTGAAATCTTCCGGCTTCATCAATAATTTATAGCGGCTTGTCATTTGTTTAAAGCCGTTGCTCCAGAAAGCGAGTCCCCTTATTCCTTTCTCATCAAGCATCTGCAACAATGGGTCTCTCATTGATCCGGTGAGCACCGATTGAGCGTGGGCGCTGTCGCGGAAGATAAATGGAAGATCAAGGACTTTCCATGCGGGTACGAGATCCGTTAATCTTGAGTAAGAGGGAGCAATCATTTCCACTTTGCCGTTCTTAAGCGCTTCGAGCTCCGTATCATCGTTATAGAGGATTCCATTTTGATATAATTCAACTTGAACTCGCCCTTCAGTCTTTTGATGAACGAGTTCTGCAAAACGCTGGGCTGCTAAGCCTTTCGGAGTGTTTTCTGCAACGACATGGGAGAAGCGAAGTGTTATTTTTTGATCGAGTGTTTGCTGTTCGTCATCGTAGGAAAGCGAGCCCCCGGATGTAAAAGCATCCTTCAGCAGGGGGTATGCCAGTGCGAATACGGCGGATAACAAAAGTAGAGAAACGACTTTTTTCATTGTGCATCACCGCTTTTATCATAACATGTTTAATGGCTGGAGATTTATTCATTTTTATGTCGCAATAGCCTGTACCCTATTCTTTTTAGACTTGTATCCTGATGTATCGTTTTATCGGGAAGATATGAAAATTGTATGCTTTCTTCGCTGTCACTGTTTTCACCTCTTTAATTATGTAGTATTTTAGTACAAAATATAGTTTTTGAATAGGCTGCAGGTTTTGAATATGCGCTATCCAAAAGAGTGAGTAAAATGGATTGACGAGGTCAAAGAAAAGAAAGATTCTACAACTCGCACCCAAGCAAATATTGATATCATACAATATGCACTCGAACGTTGGACAATCGGGACGGCAAGGAAGCCGTCACTTGTCCGAAGGCGGTTCATCCCCCACCTGCTTGCCCTCGCTTCTAGAGGCGGGAGTCTTTTCGCCTATTTCAGTTAAAAGTCGAAGGGAAGTGATCGGATTGAGGCGCATCTCCATTCAATGGAAGATCACAAGCTTAATCGTGTTCATTCTGGCCTTTTCTCTGTTATTGCTCGGAATCGTGCTCATTAGTCAGCTCATTCAAAAGGAAGAAGATGAGCTGAAAGAGCGGGCCATCTTAACGGCTAGAACGGTGTCAGAGCTGCCGGGGATGGTGGAGCAGCTGTCGCTGAAGGGCGAGAAAGGGCAGAGCATGAAAAAAACAATTGAAGATATCAGAGTCATTAATCAAGCGGATTATATTGTGGTGCTGAATATGGATAGGGTAAGATTGACTCATCCGATAGAGAGCCTAGTCGGCAAAGTATCCAAAGGGAAAGATGAAGCGCCAGCCTTCGCCGAGCATTCTTATACATCCAAAGCAAAAGGAGAAATCGGCGTTGTGATTCGAGCGTTTGTCCCCGTAATCAATGACCAGCATGAACAAATCGGCGTTGTCGTTAGCGGCTATAAATTACCGAGTATCGGAGAGACACTGCTGTCGCTGAAAAAAGAGATATTGCTAACATCCGCTCTGGCTTTAATCGTCGCCGGATGGGGAGCTTATTTATTAGCCAGGCATATTAAGCGGGAGATGTTCCAGCTTGAACCTCATGAAATTGCCAGGATCCTCGTGGAAAGAACGGAGACGTTTAACGCGATGCATGAAGGAATTATCGCCATTGACAGTAAAGAAAGGATCACGATTTTCAATAATCAGGCGAAGCGGATTATGGGGGTGTCTGGGGATGTGATTCATCAGCCGATTCGCCAGGTGCTGCCGGATACGTTTTTGCCTGAAATTCTTGAAAAAGAGCGTCCGGTGTATAATCGGGACTTGCATATTCAAAACCGGGCGATCGTATCCAATCGGGTGCCGATCAAAGTAAATGGAAAGACGGTTGGAGCGATTGCGATTTTCCAAGACCGGACGAAGGTGAAGCAAATGGCGGAGGAACTGACGAGTGTCAAATCGTTTGTGAACGCGCTTCGCGTACAGAATCATGAGCATATGAATAAATTACATACGATCGCTGGTCTGATCCAGCTGGGAAATAAAGAAAAGGCGCTTGAATACATTTTTCAAGTAACCGGTGAGCAAGAGGAATTGATGAACTTTCTCAGCCGAAACATTCACGATGAAAGCATATCCGGTCTTTTGCTGAGCAAGGTCAGCCGCGGCAAGGAGCTGGGCATTCAAGTGACAATTGATGGCCACAGCACGCTCAAGCAGCTTCCGCCGGCACTGGATCATCATGACTTTGTGATTGTCTTAGGAAACTTAATCGAAAATGCTTTTGATGCTTTCACTGCATCAAGCGAGGACAATCAAATTTATGTCAGCATCAGACAAACGGAGGAGGCTGTTTCTGTTCTCGTGGAAGATAACGGCTGCGGAATTCCAGAGGACAAGCAAAAGAGAATATTTGAGCATGGATATTCAACCAAATCCTCAGTGGGACGAGGAATTGGCTTGTTTTTAATCAAGCAAGTGACAGAAAAAGGGCACGGGAACATTCAAGTGGAATCGAAAGTAGGACAGGGCACAACGATTTCCATCATCTTTCCGATGTCGTGAAGGAAAAGGAGGGGAACGATGATAAAAGTAGTATTAATAGAAGATGATCCTATGGTGCAGGAAGTCAACCGCGAATTTATTAATCAAGTCAATGGTTTTGAAGTCGTAGGAGCCGCTGGGAATGGAGCAGAGGGCTTGCGGCTAGTGCGGACGCTTAAACCGGAGCTTGTTATTATTGACATTTACATGCCGCAGGTGGATGGCCTGCAGGCGATCCAGCAAATACGGACAGAGGGGCTCCGGGCGGATGTGATTGCGATTACCGCTGCAAGCGATGCCGATACGATCCGCAAAGTCATTCAGCACGGAGCCTTCGATTACATTATGAAGCCTTTTAAATTTGAAAGAATCAAACAAGCGCTGGAGAAATACCGTTCTTTCCGCAATTGCTTCAATGACAGCGGCACAATGTCTCAGAAGGAGCTTGACAGCATTTTATTTCAAAAGGAAGAGCATGCGGAAGCGGAGCTGCCCAAAGGGTTGAACGCGGTCACCTTAAAGAAGGTTATCGGATATTTATCAGGCCATGCGGAATCGGTTTCTGCAGAAGAGGTGGCTGAAGGAATCGGTATCGCCCGGGTGACCGCAAGACGCTACCTTGATTACCTGGAGAAGAGAGGAAAAGTCAAACTCGATATTCAATACGGCGGCATCGGAAGACCGATCAACCGCTATATTTATCAAAGCTAAACAGCGCCCAGTTCATGCAAGGCGCTGTTTAGCTTTGATCAATGATGTCATTCTATTTTCTTTCTGGCAAAGGAGAGCCGCACTTCTAAGCATCACGGCAAGAAACTTTGCCGGAATTCTGGCTTATTCTGCTTGAACAATCGCATAGACATGCTTGGGCCCGTGAACACCTGTGGTCATTTGCAGCTCAATATCGGCGCTCTTACTGGGACCCGTTAGGAAATGAAGTGTTGAGAAGTCTTTCTCCCGCAAGCGCGGGAAGATATCTCCCATGCGGAAGACAAGCTGTTCTTGCTTGAAGATTATGACATGAACCGGAGGAAGAAGGCTGACGGAGCGGCCTTTCTTCTCATTGTAAATTAAAACGGCGGTCCCGGTGTCTGCGATCGCAAAGTCCGCTGATGTAATGCCGATATCGGCGTGTTTAGCAATCGCAATATTGGCCTCTTTCGCGGCTTGTCCATTCCAAATATACATCTTTGTCTTTGTTTGCGCGGCTGCTTCATCTATATTCAATTTCGCCAGTTCTTCGTCATCCCAGCGAATCAGTGATTGGGCACCGTGCCGTTCGATGATCATTTTCAAAAAGTGCTGGACTTCATGCGCCTGCTTAGCTGTAAATACTTCCCCGTGAACAGCTTCCAAATTCTCCTTGTACATTCTCAGCCATTCGTCGGGGGAATCAGCAGAATCGCAGCTGCCTTCAGGAATGCCTTTAGGGTAAGGGGCAATGGCATCGGATTCGCTACGTCCAAGCCGGGTTCGAATGTTTTGTAAAAAATCAGCTTTATTCATGTGACGAACCTCCTTGATGCTTAATCGATTCCTTCCAGCGTTCGCGGAAGGATTTTTGCACTTCAGGGAATTCCCTTGATTCTGTCCAGCCTTTCATGAACGGAGTGCTTTCTTTAAAATGGCCATCTTTAATAAAGGGTTTTTGCAAGACTTGTCCGGCCTTGGTCATTTTACTGTACAAAGAAGGCGAACTGAAGGCTGTTCCGAACATTTGAAACGCCATTTTTTCCAGCGGCGATGTGTAGCCTGATTCGACATTGCGGTGGCGCAGCTTGACAAGCATGTCATGCAGCGGAATTCGAACAGGACAAGCTTCGTGGCAGGCCCCGCACAAGCTTGAAGCGTAAGATAATTCAGCCGCCTGCTTGGAATCTTGATTTAATAAAGGAGTGAGTACCGCTCCAATCGGCCCGTTATAAACGGAACCGTATGAATGACCCCCTACGTGCCGATATACCGGACATACGTTAATGCAAGCTCCGCAGCGAATGCAATTGAGAATCTCTTGGAAATCAGGGTCGCCCAGCTGGTTGGAACGGCCGTTATCTAAAATGATGACGTGCATATTTTTCGGTCCATCGGTCTCGTGGCTGCGCACAGGCTTTAAAATGGAGACGCCTGAAGAAATCTTTTGTCCGGTGCCGGCACGGGGCAGGAGGTTAATCACGACTTCAAAATCTTCCCATGTAGGGACGATCCGCTCCATGCCCATGAAGACAATATGCGTTTCCGGAAGTGTGGTTACCATGCGGGCGTTCCCTTCATTCGTCAGCAGAGAAACGGCTCCCGCCTCGGCAATGGCAAAATTGCATCCGGTAATGCCGATATCGGCTGCCAAAAATTTTTCGCGGATGGCCGCCCGGGCAAAGCCGACAAGATGCTGCAAATCCGCTTGCACCTCTTTGCCGCCTTCTTTGGAAAATAATTCTGCCACCTGTTCTTTCGTTTTATGAACGGCAGGCCCGAGAAGATGGGAAGGATGCTCCCCGGCCAATTGAATAATGTATTCTCCTAAGTCTGTTTCTACCGTTTCGACGCCGGCCTGTTCTAAGGCGCGATTTAATTTAATTTCTTCTGTCACCATGGACTTGGATTTCACCGCATATTTTCCGTTCGTTTGTTGGACGATGCGGCGTGTATGCTCTAAGGCTTCAGCCGCGTCTGTAGCAAAGTGAACGCGGCCGCCTTGTTTTTCTACATTTTCTGCGAATTGCGATAAATAATAATCTAAGTGGGCAATGGTATGGCTGCGAATGGCACTGCCGCGCTGGCGCCATTCTTCCCAATTTCCCATCTCTGCCGCCGCATTCAGTCTGCCATAGCGCAGCTTTTCTGTCGCCTTTGCCACAGCCTGGCGCGCGTGAACATCGGAAATTTCTTTTTTGACGCGTTCTTTTAGCGTTCCGCCTGCGTATAATGTCATGCTGTCACCCCCTGATCCAGTACTTGGGCAATATGCATGACCTGAATATCGGCCCCAGTCTGATTCAGGCGGCCACCGATGTTCATTAAACAACCCATATCAGAGCCAATCAGCACTTCTGGCTGAGTGGATTGAACATGCTCCGCTTTTTCTGTCACCATTTGCTTAGAGATGTCCGGCATTTTCACTGCGAATGTCCCTCCAAAGCCGCAGCAGTCTGATTTATATGGCAAATCGACCAGCTCCAAGCCTTTGACATGTTTGAGTAACGTGAATGGCTCATCCTTCACATGAAGCAGTCTCGTTGTGTGGCAGGAGGGATGAAAAGTCGCTCGTTTAGCAAAGCTGGCTCCTACATCCTCCACGCCGAGGACATGCACTAAAAACTGTGTAAATTCATACGTTTTGGCAATCAGCTCATCCGCTTTCTTGCGCCAAACGGGATCATCTTTAAATAATTCCGGATAATAATGGTGGATCATTCCTGTACAGGAACCGGAAGGCAAAACGACATATTCACTTTTTTCAAATACTTGAATTGTATGCCGCGCTACTTTTTCTGTCTCTTTCTGATAGCCGCTATTAAATGCCGGCTGTCCGCAGCATGTTTGTCCTTCAGGGAAATCCACCTTGACACCTTGGCGATTCAAGATGCGCACGACACTTTCCCCTACCTGCGGATATAGATTATCTGCCAAACAAGTAATAAATAATGAAGCGTTCATCCTTTATCTCCCATTTCTAAAATAGATTTAGTCGTTAGATTCCTTTAATGATGCGCTGTATATGCGGTTCTAAAGTTGGCTGCTTCGCTTGTGTCAAAAAGGAGATCGCAATAAATGCCGCCATGGATAAGGCAAAAGCAAAGGCTCCGTTCACGACGGTCGGAGGAAGGAGAGTCCAGCCGTACTTTGAGGCGATTTCCAAAGCGAAATTGCTGAAAATACCGATGATGATGCTTGCGACCGCCGCTTGTTTCGTCGCTTTTTCCCAGATTAATCCGAGTACGACAGAAGGGAAGATAGCAGCTGCAAATGTCCCGAATCCAAACACGCCGAGAAGTCCAACTAACGTATCCATATAAAAAGCAAATAAAGCGGAGGAGACAAGCAGGACGACAACGGCGATCCGACTCCAGAAGAGCTCCCGTTTGATCTCGATATTAAAAGCTTTCGGAAGGTCGCGGATGATGGCTCCCGCGCCAAGATTAACAAAGCTGTCGCCTGTTGACATGATCGCAGCGAGCAGTCCTGAAATTACAAGGCCGGCGATCACTGGATTCGTATAATTTAAAATGAAAGTCATTAGAGTATCATCCGGGGAAGCAATGGCCGGAAATTTTCCTTGTGAATATAGAGCTGCCGAAGCAAGTCCGATGCCGAGCACGAGAAAAATAGTGATTAAATAGGCCAACCCTGAAGTGAAAGCTCCCCATCTTAATTGTTTAACATCCTTTAGCATTAAAAATTTCGTGACAAGCTGGGGCTGTCCAGCCATTCCAAGGCTCATCATGAAAAACCAGCAAACAACGGTGATGAGAGGGAATTGCCCGGTTGGCGAAGCCATGAGCGGATCGGCTTCTTGCAAGGTCTTTGTAATATTCAGCAGACCTCCTCCGGCATCGAGCGCGTAAAAAAAGACGATGATGGAAACGGCAATCATCATCACTCCCTGTACCACGTCCGTATACACACCGGCAATCATTCCGCCGCCTACCGCGTATACAGCGAGAATAATTAATCCGATGATGGCTCCTTCCTTGACGCTAAGACCAAAGGTGAGATTCATAATGACTCCAAGGGCTTGCACCTGCGTTCCGAGGTAGCCGAGCACACCCAAAATCACCGCAATGCCCATCCAGCCTTGAGCGGCCCGGCTTTTATAACGGCTGCCAACGATGTCGCCCATTGTGTAAACTTCTTCTTTTGCTCCCAATTCCCAAATTCTCCGCCCGACTAAAAACCATGTCAGGCCAAACCCGATGGAAGCTCCGATCAAGGGCCCGATCACAAAGCCAAGCCCTTTACTGAAAGCTAACGCAGTGCCTCCCACCATTCCTACTCCGCTTTGGACTGAAGAAAAGGCTGCGATCGCCATCACAAACATTCCAAGGCTCTTTCCAGCCACATAGAAGTCACTGCTTGATTTCGTTTTCTTAGTGGCCCATAAGCCGATAACAATACAAATAATTAAATAGGCAATCAATATAGAAATAATCGTTACATTCATTGTTTGGTCCCCTTGCTTTAAGATGTTTTGGCATAGCGGCCGGCAGAAGCTTGCGCCTTTTGAGCCTCTATCCGGCCTTGTTTATGATGACTCCATGCATAAAAAAGGGGTATAACCAGAATCATGGAAGCAACACCATATAGAAAAACTGCTGATGTGGGCACAAGTCCCATGACATAGACCCGGCTGTCGCCTCCAGCCATCTTCTCTCCGACGCCTAGCAGGTCTGCTAAAGCGAACAGCAGGAAGAAGAGAGAGGATGAGGCGATTGGAAAAAACAAAAAAGATTTATTTTTCTGAATATAACGGCCGAGACCAATAGTTAGAATAAGTCCAATTACCAAAATATAAGAATAAATAATCACTCGCCAAGAATGGAGGATCATGCCCGCTCCCAATGTGCTTAAGCAAACTAAGATGAGCGCCATCCCTTTACTTTGCTGATCCAAAAGAATCGCTCCTTTCATCATTTTTGAATGTATTATGAAGTATAGAATATTCAGAAAAAAATAGATATATACAAAAGAGACGAATAGATTATTAATCCTTTGTCTCTTTTGTACAAAATTAAATGGAAGACAAATACTCATTCATATAAATGGCCAATTGCAGTTCAAACATTTTCTTCCCGTCAATGTCTGCAATATTCAGCAGTTTTTTTGCCGTTTGCAGCCGGTATTTAATCGTATTTAAATGAACAAAACTCATTCGAGCTGTCTTGGTGGCGCTTTGATTACATTCCATAAATACTTTCAGTGTATGGACAAGCTCTGTGCCGTATTGGCGATCATGTGCCAAAAGCGGGCCGAGCGTTTCTTCTATATAGTATCTAAGCTCCCTCGGGTCATGTACGAGAAAAAGCCGGTATAGCCCGAGTTGCTTGTAATTCATAATCGAGCGTTTTCCTTTGTATACTTGCAAGTATTCCACACAGCTTTTGGCATCGATTGATGATTTCTCAATATGATCTAAAGAAGAAAACGGGCTGCCGATTCCCGCATAAAAATCCATTAGCTCACGTTCCGTTGATTCTTGTAAAAGCTCTTGAAGAAAGGCTTCAATGTCTTGCTGTAAATCATCTTCCGGCACATTTTTATCGGCAATAAACAGAAGATGAATGTCGAAATTCTTCTCCAGCACGAGCAATTTGTAAGGGGATAAATGGATTTTGCGGTACAGCAAACGGCTGAAGGGCTGCTTCTTTGATGACAGCCGCGCGAAGCTTGTTACAGGATCAATCAGATGAATAAATACGGAAGTGAAATAGTGGCCGTCTGTTAAGCCGACTTTTTGCCATTGCTTAGGAGAAATTTCGGATGTCCGCTGCTGCAGCAGCTTTTCCAGCAGGTAGCCTTCATATTTGAATAATTCTGACATATGGCGTTCTTGATTCGTCATTTCTAAGGCAAAGATCATATTCGCCTGTTCCACAGCAAATAAATCGAGGGGATCCAATTCGTTTCCGTCATCTGAAAACACGGTCAATAACCCGATTGGTGAACTGTCTGCCCTGATAGGGAAGAAATAGACCTCGTGTTTCTTGCGGTTGAGGGGAAGCTGCTGCTGACTGACAGCCCTATTGGCCATCATTTTCTGCAAAACGTCAGGGAATCGGGCGGATAGTTCATCGGCGTACCGTTTCGCTGCGCTGGAGCTAAAAGAAATTAAGTCGAAAAACTCATCAAAAATGCACACTTTTTTATGGATCAAATTGGACAATGTCACGGTAATATCTGAAAGCCCCTTACCTGAAAGAGTTACTCGCGAAAGCTTTTCCATAATATTTTGCGAGCGCTGTGTTTGTGAAAACAGCCTCGCATTTTCTAGAGCTATGGCAGCTTGGCGAGCGAAGGCTTCCAGCAGTCTTAAGTCCTTATGTTCAAATTGAACGTCTTCGTTAAAGCTGACAATGGTCAGGATTCCAAGGCATTCTCCGGTATTGGTCAAAAGTGGAGCGCAAATAGCACTAGCTGGATATTTGAGCATACCTAGCGACCTTTTATAGTAATCGACATGATCATCGTCTAAATTCAGCATGTTGGCTTCTGTATCCTTCGGTGAATTGAAAATCCGCGCTTTTTGGGAAGTGAAGGTTTTGCCGGTCATCGCTTCGTCCGCTGATAGCTGGATTTTTCTTAAATACGTCATGTCATAGCCAATCGCATTCTCAGCAATCAGTTTATTGAGCTTGGGATCATATTTAAAAAACACACCGGCATCTGCTCCATCAATGACAAGGAGCACTTCTTTAATGAGCTGGTCTAATACTTTATTTAAATCCAATGTGGATGTGAGCACTTGCGCCGCATTAATAAGGCTGAGCAATTGCTTATCAGAGTTCATAGCGATTTTCCTCCAAATTGCTTTTCCACTCATTATACAAGAAGAAAAGCCTGCCGGGGAGAGGCAGGCTTAACCGGGAAATTTTTCTTCGCTGGAAGAGCTGTCCTTCGTGCCATGTTTATCTTCTTCTTCTTTCTCTTCCATTTTCAAGTCTTCAAGCGGGATCGAGTCGACTGTTTGCTCGCTTTGAAATTTATCATACAGGCTTTCTTTTTCTGATTTGTTTTGTTCAGGGTTGTCCATTTTTCCTTTTTGCAAAGGGTTTTTCTTTTGTGAAGTCACCTTAACACCTCCATGGCTTTTCTATCACTCTACCTCAATTTCCTTTAAATAAACGTGCAGTTCTCTGTTTATTGAGCCGGAACGCGGGAAACAAAAAAGAGAAACAAGTTTTAAATAAGGAGGAGATAGCAGATGAGAAATGAAAGTGAAAAGCATATAGTTGGGGTTTACGATGATCATACAGAGGCAATTGCAGCGATTGAGGATTTAAAGCGTCAAGGATACCGGTCAGATGAAATATCCATTATCAGCAAAGATCAGCGAGAGGTGGAAGACGTCGAAGAAAGCACAGATACAGAAGTGGAAGAAGGAGCAGCCACCGGAGCGGCTACCGGCGGCGTGCTGGGCGGACTAGCCGGTATTGCCGCTGGCGCTGGCGCCTTGGCTATCCCGGGAATCGGACCGGTCGTGGCTGCGGGTCCGATCGTTGCAGGCTTAACCGGAGCGGCAGCCGGAGCCGGAGCAGGCGGATTAACGGGCGCTTTAATCGGCATGGGAATACCGGAGGAGGATGCTCAAAGATATAATAAAGAGGTTAAAGCCGGGAAAATGATCGTATTGGTTGATCGCCGTTAATCATCGGACCAAACGTTGAGAAACCTATTCACTTTAGAATCATTGAGCAAGGAAATAGCAGAGCAGCTGCTCTGCTATTTCCTTTATTTATTTGAGTAAAGTGAAACTTCTTTTCAGCGGGAGACTTTCTTTCCTTCCCCGCTGAAAAGAAGAACTGAGACTGCCGCCTGCAGCGCCCAGGCCCAAACGAATCGGGGATTAAGGTGCACTTAGAGACTTTTAGTTTTTCCTCTATTGTTTGAAAGGAGCGTTTCAGGAATCTTATATGCGGGATAAACGGCGCCAGTCATTCCGAAACTTTTTTCATAAAGATAAACTCTCCTTTCTCAAGCAAGTGTTGGAATTCTTTAGCAGGAAGGGGCTTGCTGATATAATAGCCCTGTATATGCTGGCAGGGGTGTTGCTGCAAAAAGGCTACTTGCTCACGGGTTTCCACGCCTTCAGCAATCAGGCCAAGGCCTAAATGATGTCCCATTGAAATAATCGTCTCCACAATCGCTTCACTGCTAGCTTCAACAAATAAGTTGCGAATGAAGGATTGATCAATTTTTAAACGGTCAACAGGAAAGCGATGCAAATAACTGAGGGAACTGTAGCCTGTGCCGAAGTCATCGACAGCAATTTGCACCCCTAGGCCCTTTAATTTCTTTAATGTTTTTAGCGCCCGGTCCATGTTGAGTGTCATGCTTTCCGTGATTTCCAGCTCAAAATAATGAGGATCTATACGCCATGTTTGCAGGGCGTTCGCCACGATGTCGACTAAATCCTCTTGAAAGAATTGTCTTAACGAGAGGTTCACTGAAATGCGAATGGCAGGGAGCCCTTCGTCGATCCAGCTTCGCAGCTGGCGGCATGCTTCTTCAATGACCCATTTTCCAATTGGGACAATCAAACCGGTGTCCTCGGCAATCGGAATAAAGGTTCCTGGCGAAATGATGCCTTTATCTGGATGATTCCAACGGATCAGCGCTTCTGCCCCGATCAATTTCCCCGTCTGCAGATTGATTTGTGGCTGGTAATGAAGAGAAAGCTGTGTGCGCTCAATCGCTCGGTGCAGATCGTTTTCCAGCATTAGCAATTCATAAGCCTCCCGATCCATATCCGGATGATAGACCAGAATCTTCGCGTTTTGCTTGCGGGTTTCGCTGATCGCCATTGCGGCTTGCTTTAATAGCTGCTCTGTGTCTTTTGCTTTTGAAGAACAGGAGATGCCCGCAGAAGCGGAAATTCGAAATTTTATTCCCTTGGCGATCATCGGTTTTTTAATGAGCGCCACTGCTTCTTTGGCTAATTCCTTCAATGTGTCGCCATCCGATATATCGCTTAATAAACCAAACTCATCGCCGTTCAGCCGGGCTACCGTCAATTGATGTTCCTCTGCAAATCGCTGCAGGCGCGTGGCGATATTTTTTAAAAATAAATCGCCTATCGAACTGCCCAACGATTCATTTACCAGTTTAAAACGGTTTAAATTAAAGGCGATGAGCCCTAAAGATTTTCCGGATACTGGCGCTTCCTCCAGCTTTTCTGCGATGATTTTTTTGAAGTAAATGCGATTGGGCAGCCCGGTCAGCTGATCGTAGTAAGCTAAGTAATTAATGCGTTTCTGGGCTTCTGTTTGTTCTGTAATGTCCGTTAAGGAATTAATGACTTGCATTTTTTGGCTGTCTTCATCATAAATCGGTGCAGAGTTCACAGACAATATCCGCTCACGGCCGTCCGCTTGATTGATTTTGCAAATGACATCGTATACGGGCTTTCCTGTTTCTTTCAATTGAATAAAGGTATGCCTATCCAGAGGGATATGAGAACCATCTAAGAAAGGTAATGGCTGGTTATCCTTTGTGACATTTGGATCCGCCGCTGCCGTTTGCGAGAGTCCGAGCAAGCTTCCGGCCGCTTTATTAATGAAAAGCGGTTTGCCGGTATCATCGGTAATGGCGATGCCGTTTGGCACAGTGTTCACAATCGTCTTCAGCTGCTTCTCGCTTTCTTTAATTGCTTTTTGCATGCCGTTTTGCTCTAGGTAGGGCCTTTCAATTGTGACCGCATAGAGGTATTTTAAGAAGCAGCCGTAGCTGATTACTTTAAATAGATGTCCGAGCAAACTGTTGAGATCGTAGGCGTTTTTATACAAAGTAAAGATCCACTCGCTGTACAGACCGAATCCAAGAGCAAGCAGCAGCGGCAGCAAATCTTTATTGCGCGTCGTTTTATAATTTTTCATAACAATTAAGGCTGCGCCAAAAAGCAGAAAGCTAATCCCGTACTCCATTCCCTTTTTTAATGCTGTCGGCCCATTGTCATCTGTGGCTAGCAGCGGCAGATGATCCGAATAGAAGAGAATGATAAAGCTGATGGTCATGCTATAGATAATAGAAAGCAGGAATACACGGTTGCGAAATGTTTTGCTGATTTTTCTATCTTTTCTGGACAGGATCAAAAGAAGGGATGTGGCCAATGTGATTCTCGCCGCTATCCAAAAGCAAGTCGACTTTTGAACTGAAGCTTCAGACCAAAAGTCAGGCATTCCTTGGTAGGAGAGTGTATGAAAAACATCAAATATACCGATGGCAAAAAATAAAGCGGCTATAAATAAGCGGTGCTGCGATAGCGTGTGAGGGAAGATAAACCAGCCTTGCATCGCGATGGAAAGAGCCACCGAAACACTTAACAGTTCAAGAATGGTATGAAACAAAAGGAAATTCGATGAATTGAAATCATTCATAAATAATAAAGGAGAGCTGTGCAAACCTATAATTACTAATAAACCGATTAGAAATATTGCTAAAGTACGAGCTTCCAGTTTTCGGGTCATTATGCTATCTCCTATACTCAGATTTCAACCTGTAAACGGTATATAATTCTTATTTTAAAATAGTACAAAAGGATCAATTTGTCAATGAGTGTAAAATTATGTCGCAGCTCCATTAAAATGTAACAAAATTCTTCAAAAAGTGATGTTTGTTCCTTTGTTCAGCCGGGTTACACTCGAAAAGGGGAGGATAGCGCTTGCGCTTTTGGGCTGGGGATTGCGAAAACGGTGATAATTCCACATAATAAAAAGATAGACAGATGAAAGGAAGCTAATATGACGACTCAATTTACAGCATTACAGACGATGAAACCATTTTTGCAAGAAGCTTGGGAAAAAGCGGGATTTCAACAACCGACCCCCATTCAAGAAAAGGCGGTGCCTGCGATTTTAAGCGGGTATGACGTGATTGCTGAATCACCGACCGGAACAGGAAAGACACTGGCTTATTTGCTGCCGGTGCTAGAGAAAATAGAACCTGCCAAGAAAGCCGTTCAAACGGTGATTCTGGCATCCTCCAGAGAGCTGGTCATGCAGATTTCTGATGAAATTCGCAAATGGGGCGGAGGCATTTCCAGTGCAGCTTTTATTGGAGGAGCCAATATTAAGCGCCAGGTGGAAAAGTTAAAAAAACAGCCGCAAGTGGTCGCGGGAACACCGGGCAGAATACAAGAACTCATTCAAATGAAGAAGCTGAAAATGCATGAAGTGAAAATGATTGTGCTGGATGAAGGGGATCAATTACTGGTTCCGGAGCATTTAAAAAGCTTGGAGCACATCATTAAATCCACGCTGAAGGAGCGCCAGCTGGTCCTATTTTCTGCTACGATGCCCGCTAAAGCAGAAACGGCGGCGAAAGAATGGATGAAGGATGCCCAAGTAATCAAAGTGAAACAAAGTGAAATGCCAGATCCTAAGGTGGAACATCTTTATTTTACTTGTGACAGGCGGGAAAAGAACGTGATGGTGGAGAGAATTATGCGCGGCTTTGAGCCGGAGCGCGTGCTTTCGTTTGTCAATGATATTGGGGATGTCAACGCCTTTTCCGCTAAGCTTGACTATAAAGGATTCCGCAACGGCATACTGCACAGTGAAGTAAATAAACAGGAAAGAGCGAGCGCCTTAAAGCAGTTCCGTGAAGGTAAGCTGTCTTTGCTGTTTGCAACAGATATCGCTGCCCGCGGCTTGGATATCAAAGGGCTGACACATGTGCTGAACTTTGATTTGCCCAAAACGTCTGCGCAATATATCCATCGGGCTGGAAGAACCGGCCGATCAGGAGAAGAAGGAACCGTGATTTCGCTAGTTACCGAAAGGGAGGAAAGGGAACTGAAGCGAATCGCCAAAGAGCTGGGCATTACGTTGAAGAAAAAACGGTTTTACAAAGGGCAGCCTGTGGATGAAAGGAAGGGGAAATAAGCCCGTCCCAGACAGAAAAGAGCGTCTTCCTGCCATGAGGAGACGCTCTTATTCGTTTATTCGCTGCTAAAGAGGAACTCCATCTCTAAGCGATTGCTGGCTTCGCCGTTCACAATCGTTCCCTGCTGCAGCAAAATAGGTTCCCGGAATAGAGGGCCGTCATAAACAAATGTATGAAATTCGCCATGTTCCCCCATTGGGCAAATGGTTTTCAGCTGAATTTGCTGATAGAAGCTTTCATCCAGCTCTTTGCCCAGCCAGCTGTTGTCGAGCGCGTCTCGGCGAACGCGAATGATCTTCGCTTTGTAGCCGGAATCAATGAAGGACTTCAGCAAATGCAGGCTGTCGCTTTCTTTCGCCCATAACGGGTACAAAGCGGATAATGACACGGAAGCAGCGACTTGCTCTCCCCATTGGCGGTGGCCGTCCAAATAAATATCCCCAAAGGCAATTCCATCAAGCTTCAGTTCTTCCTTCAGTTTTGCCAGCTCCTTTATGAATGTATCCGTATAGCTGTCAAGTGTGCAATGAATGAAGTGAAGCGGAAGGGAAAGCGCCTGAGATTGACGCTCAATCATCTCCATTTTTTCACCATGGCCGAATGTCCGCCCGAGCTCTTCGGGGACTGTCGTGATGAGGCAGGCTACTTCATAGCCTTGCTTGACTAATTGATCCAAAGCAAGGCAGCTGTCCTTGCCGCCGCTCCATGATAGGGCAATTCTATTGTTCATATTCTCGCTCCTTTTAAAATAATTTGGTGGTCCAAGATTCACAATTCCATATTTCTGTGGCGACATCCTGATAAAATTCTGGCTCATGGGAGATAAGGAGGATGCTGCCCTTATAGGTTTGCAATGCCCGTTTTAATTCGGCTTTGGCCTCGGCATCTAAATGATTGGTCGGCTCGTCAAGCACTAAGAGATTGGATTCCATGTTGATCAGTTTACAAAGCCTTACTTTTGCTTTTTCTCCGCCGCTCAGCACGCTGATTTTACTTTCAATATGCTTGGTTGTTAACCCGCACTTGGCTAAAGCTGCCCGCACTTCATATTGCGTCAAAGCAGGAAAATCGGACCACATTTCTTCAATACAAGTATTGGAGCCGGAGGATTTCATTTCTTGCTCGAAATAACCGATTTCTAAATGCTCTCCCCGCTCCACTATTCCTGACAACGGTGTAATTTCACCGAGAATACTGCGCAATAGAGTCGTTTTGCCAATCCCGTTCGCTCCTGTCAGCGCGATTTTTTGGCCGCGTTCCATTCGCAGATTTAACGGTTTTGAGAGCGGATCAGTATAGCCGATCACAAGCTCACTCGTTTCAAAAATGACCTTGCCGGATGTGCGTCCCTCTTTAAAATGGAATTCTGGCTTTGGCCGTTCGGTTGCCATTTCAATCATTTCCATTTTATCAAGCTTCTTCTGGCGCGACATCGCCATATTTCGTGTAGAGACTCTCGCCTTATTGCGGGCGACAAAATCTTTTAAATCGGCGATTTCCTGCTGCTGCTTCTTATAAGCGGCTTTTAGCTGCTGCTTCTTCATATCATATACTTTAAGAAAATCATCGTATGAACCGGCATAGCGGTTTAATTCCTGGTTTTCCATATGATAAATGATGTTAATTACACTGTTTAAGAAGGGGATATCATGCGAGATTAATATAAATGCATTTTCATATTCTTGGAGATAGCGTTTCAGCCATTCAATATGCTGTTCATCCAAATAATTGGTCGGCTCATCCAGCAATAAGATATCGGGTTTTTCCAGCAGCAGCTTAGCGAGCAGCACCTTCGTCCGCTGGCCGCCGCTCAAATCTTGAACATCGCGATCGAGCCCGATTTCATCAAGTCCGAGACCGCGGGCAATTTCTTCGACTTTAGCATCGATCATATAGAAATCATTATTGGTCAAAAGATCTTGAAGTGTGCCTGTTTCTTCAAGTAATTTCTCCAGTTCTTCCGCAGATGAATCGCCCATTCGGTTAAATAGCTCATTCATTTCAGCTTCCAAATGATATAAGTATTGAAAGGCGGTTTTGAGCACATCACGAATGGATGAGCCGCGAGCTAACACCGCGTGCTGGTCCAGGTAGCCGACCCGGACGTTTTTCGACCAGCTGATGGTTCCTTCATCCGGCTGCAGCTGTCCGGTTATGATGTTCATAAAGGTGGATTTTCCTTCTCCATTCGCGCCAACTAAGCCGATATGCTCGCCTTTTAGCAAGCGGAAAGAAACATTATCAAAAATGGCCCGGTCACCAAAGCCATGGCTCAATTGATTCACAGTTAAAATACTCATTCGAATATCCTCTCATTCGTCTATTTGTTTTCTCTATCTTACTATAGAACAGCGAGATAGAGAAACTAGCAATTGGCTCAGAATGAGGATAAGGCAAGCGGGTCAATAAAGCCGAATTCCCCGCTAATAAAGAGAAGGAAGAAAGGCTGCCATCGCAGCGTCCTCTTGCAGCGCCTTTGTAACCAGCATCCCGCCGCATCTTATATGCGGGGGGAAAATCCATGATGCCCTGTTATGAATGGTCAGGAATTGGGTAAAGGTAAGTAATAACTTTCGAGCGGGAGGTGAAGAGAGAAGTTGAGAATACAGTAAATGGAAGGGCGGCTGCTGGCCATTTTGCATTCTCGGCTTGTCTTGACGTTTTTGATTACAGTGAAATTTCTACTTATTGCATTCTTGATCGCTCTGACGGCTTTTTTTGTGGCTTCTGAATTTGCTATCGTCAAAATCAGAATGTCGCGAATTAATCAGCTGATTGCAGAAGGAAATAAACGAGCGGTCATCGTGAAGAAAGTAATCATGAATATGGATGAGTATTTATCGGCCTGTCAGCTTGGAATCACGATCACTTCTCTCGGTTTAGGGTGGCTGGGCGAGCCGACAATAGAAGCTGTGCTTCAGCCATTATTTGAATCCATGAATGTAGCGCCATCACTTGCCGGTGTGCTTTCCTTTGTCATCGCCTTTTCCGCCATCACTTTTTTGCATGTAGTGGTTGGAGAATTAGCGCCGAAAACGCTCGCTATCCAAAAAGCAGAAGCTTTATCATTAGCGCTATCCCCGCCGCTTCATCTTTTCTACCGGGTAATGTATCCATTTATCTGGGCGTTAAATGGCTCGGCCCGTTTATTAACTCGCTTGTTCGGGTTAAAGCCTGCTTCTGAAAGTGAAGTGGCTCATTCGGAAGAAGAGCTGCGCATCATTCTGTCGGAAAGCTTCAAAAGCGGGGAGATTAATCAGTCGGAATATAAATATGTCGACAATATATTTGAGTTTGACGAAAGAATCGCCAAAGAAATTATGGTGCCGCGCACAGAAATGATCACATTATCTGAAGATTTAACATGGGAAGAGATCACCCATATTTTAAGAAATGAGAAGTATACCCGCTATCCAGTGGATGATGGTGATAAAGACAACATTATTGGCATCGTCAATATGAAGGAGATTTTTTCATATTTTATTGAGAAGGACAATGTGGATGAACGGCCGCTTGAAAGGTTCGTTAAACCAGTAATTCGCGTTATTGAGACGATTCCCATTCATGACCTTCTTTTAAAAATGCAAAAGGAACGGATTCATATGGCCATTCTGCTGGATGAGTACGGCGGCACGTCCGGATTGGTGACGGTTGAAGATATTTTAGAAGAAATCGTTGGAGAAATCCGAGATGAATTTGATATTGATGAAAAACCGGAAATCCAAACATTTGAAGAGGGGCATCATTTTTTAAGCGCACGTTTGCTGATTACAGAAGTGAATGATTTGCTCGGTACCGATTTATCAGATGAAGAGGTAGATACGCTTGGCGGCTGGTATCTAACGCAAAACATCGATGTGAGACTAGGGGATTCCATCGAACGTGAGGGGTACCAATTTATTATTCGGGATGTCGAGGATCATCAGATTCATACGATTGAAGTGATCAAAATAAAAGAAGATAAGGACAGCAGTACATCATGAGCGAACCCTTCCGGCTTGATAGTCAGCTGGAAGGGTTTTGTTATTGAGTGAAATGAAGGCAGGGAATATGGAAGGGAAAAGGAATATATAGAACGAGAGCGATGATGATTGTTACACCAAAGCGGGAAGCAGGCGTTCACTGTTTAATTAATTATCAAGGAGGATGACAATGGAGGATACAAGCTTTGCGATTCACCCTGACAGAGAAGAAGGAACAGAAGCGGCCACGTACCATGATATTGGCGATGTTGTGGAATGGAAGAAAGCGGAGCAGGGAGCTTTGTTTCACTGTGAAAATGGCTATGTGTTCGTGCAGTTTTACAGGGAAGACATCTTGCGCATCACGATGAATCCAAAGACGGTTCCTGTATTGGAACAAAGCTTGGCGATTGCTTCGGCAAAAGAACAAGCGGAAGTGGACATACAGTCATCTGGAGAGGGATTAATTATACAAACTGAAAAATTAACTGCCATCCTTTCGCTGTCGCCATTCAGGCTGAAAGTAACGGATGCCGCTGGCCGCTTGCTGTTAAAGGAAGAAGAGCGGGGGATGGCTTTCCGTCATGACGGAGAAGTGCGCTGCTTTAAAAAAATGGAAAAAGAAGACCATTTTTATGGGCTTGGTGAAAAAACAGGATTTCTTGACAAACGCGGAGAGAAATTGACCATGTGGAACAGTGACGTTTTTGCGCCGCATAACCCGGAGACCGATGCCCTGTACCAGTCGGTTCCTTTCTTTATGACGATACGGGAGGGCAAGGCGCACGGTGTGTTTTTGGATAATACCTTCAAAACCATTTTTGACTTTAAGCGGGAGCAAGCGCGCTATTTTTTTTCAGCTGAAGGAGGAGAGCTGGATTATTATATTATGGCGGGACCTTCCCCAAAAGAAGTGATTGAGCAGTATTCATGGCTGACCGGCCGCATGGAATTGCCCCCTAAATGGGCGATTGGCTATCATCAATCACGCTATAGCTATAAAACGGCAGCAGAAGTTCGGGAACTTGTGGCCGCCTTTAAGGAAAAAGACATTCCGCTCGATGCCGTGTTTTTGGATATTCATTATATGGATGGATATCGCGTGTTTACATTTGATCAAGATCGCTTTCCGCGTCCTGAAGCATTGATTCAAGAATTAAGTGAAGAAGGTATTCACGTTGTGCCCATCGTGGATCCTGGAGTTAAGAAAGATCCGGAATCCCCTGTGTATATTGAAGGAATTCGCGGTGGGCACTTTTGTCAATATGCTGAAGGGGATCTTTACACCGGAGAGGTATGGCCGGGAATAAGTGTGTTTCCTGATTTCTTTCATGACAGTGTCCGCCAGTGGTGGGGAGAACAGCATAAATTTTACACGGATATGGGCATTGAAGGCATTTGGAATGACATGAATGAGCCTGCAGTATTTAATGAAACAAAGACGATGGATTTAGAGGTTCTTCATAATTATGATGGAGAACTGAAAACGCATCGGGAGCTGCACAATGCATACGGCCTGTTTATGGGCATGGCAACTTATCAAGGGCTGAAACAGCAGTTAAACGGAAAGCGGCCCTTTCTATTAACGCGGGCAGGCTTTTCCGGGATTCAGCGTTATGCAGCGGTATGGACAGGAGATAACCGCAGCTTCTGGGAGCATTTGCAAATGTCGATGCCGATGTGCATGAATCTCGGAATATCTGGCATTCCATTTTCTGGCGCTGATGTGGGAGGGTTTGCGCATGATGCTGCAGAAGAATTGCTCGTTCGCTGGACGCAGCTTGGCGCGTTTATGCCGTACTTCCGAAATCATTCGAACTTGGGCACTGTCCGTCAAGAGCCATGGTCTTTTGGGGACAAAGCGGAGAGCATCATAAAGCAGTTTATTCAGCTGCGCTACCGCTGGCTGCCATATATTTATACGCTATTCAGGGAAGCCCACCAGACGGGAATGCCGGTGATGCGCGCACTTATTCTTGAGTATCCCGATGACATCCAAACGGTGAATTTATCGGATCAGTTTTTACTCGGAGAGCATGTGTTAGTAGCCCCTATCACCAAGCCGAATACGAGCCATCGCGCCGTATACTTGCCGGAAGGAGAGTGGTATGATTACTGGACGGATCAAAAAATGAGCGGCAAACGGCATATACTGGCCGAAGCTGAATGGGATCAGCTGCCGTTATTTATTAAGGAAGGCGCCATTCTTCCGCAAGCGGATACGTTTAAGCCGGCGGACCAATTAAGCATTCATATCTATCCAGGGAATGAAGTTTCGGAGTTTCTCTTATACGATGACGATGGAGAAACATTCGCATATCAAAATGGCGATTATTTTGAATTGAACATTAAAGCATGGAAAAAAGGAAGCACAGCCTATATCGAAATTGACGAAAGACATAGCGGCTACACGCCTACTTGGAAGGACATTTCTATTAATGTGCATGGAGCGGTTGCCCGGATGGTCATTAACGGCAAGGAACAATGAAATTAGCCAAGGAAAACATCAGTCAACTGCCAAATGCCCGCGTCCTCTGCATTAAGCTTCGGTTTAATTTGGAAGTTTTTTTCAATCGGACGGAAGAACGGGATGATGAGCATCTTTATTAAAGAGAGTGCAGATAAAGGCGCTTTGGACTTTGTCTGCACTCTGGTCACTATAATGGTTCCGCGAAATAAAGCATTTTTATAATAACCCAATCCATTTCCAGTACGTCATGCTAAAGAGCATAATGAGCAAGAAAGCGGCAATCGTGATAGGAATTCCTGATTTCAGAAAGTCTTTAACAGAAAAGGCGCCCGTGCCGTAGGCCAGCATATTTTGCGGGGCACTGACGGGAAGCAGGAATCCGAAGCTGATAACAAATTGCTGAATGAGCACAAATCCGGGTTCATTAACAGGGACGTTCAATGTGGATACAAGGGCGATCACGATTGGAATTAACGCAGAAGCTAAACTGGTGGCGCTGGCGAATCCCAGATGAATCAATATATTAAATAAAGTTAATAAAGCGATGACACTTAATAAAGGCATGGATTCTAATCCGAGCTTACCGAATACTTGATCAGACAGCCAGGTGGCGCCTTCTGTTTTCAGAAGCACACTGCCGAGTGATATGCCGACAGCAAAGACAATGATCGTTCCCCATGGAATCTCCTTTTCTGCAGTCTTCCAATTAAATACGCCAATCTTTGGTGTGAGTAATAGGGCGACGGCCACCAATGTAACCGTAGAATTATCAAAGGGATGCAGGACTTTTTCGGTTGACCAGAAAAACAATAAGGCAAGAGAAATTAATATCAGCCGTTTTTCTTCCGCTTTTAACGGTCCGAGTTCCCGCAGCTGTTTTTCTACTAATTCATGTCCGCCGGTGATTTCATTTGTTTCCGGACGAATGGCGCGAATCATAATGAAATAGAGCAAAATGGACATGATGATAGCCCATGGACCGGCATATAGAAACCACTCGCCCCAAGAAACGTTTTTTCCGAAAGCTTGATCCATGAAATCTAAGGCAATCATATTTTGGGCAGCGGCTGTTTTGATGCCGACATTCCAAATCGACACGGCCTGTACCGAGGTGATCACGAGCAATGCCGCCAGGCGGCTTTCTTTAGACAGTCCGAAAGCGGCGACCATACCGAGCAAAATCGGGACGACAGCTCCGGCACGCGCGGTTGCACTAGGGACGAAAAAGGCCAGCATGATGCTGACAAGAATGGCGCCGATGACAATATGATTTGTTTTGGATCCCACTTTGGATAACACGAGCAGGGCCAGACGCTTATGAAAATGGGTTACTTGCATGGCAGCAGCAAGAAAAAGCGCGGCAGCGACAAGGGCCACAGCGGGAGAGCTGAATCCGCTTAAAGCAAGTTTGAGCGCTTCCTTAGTGCCAAGCGGAGCCGAGGGATCTTCTGTGCCCGGCGCCAGCCCCAGCAAAATCGCGATCAGCCCGACAATCATAAAAGCACTCACAGAGTAGGATACGGCCTCTGTTACCCAAAGAATGACAGCGAAAGCTAGAATGGCGAGGGCTCTTTGCCCGGCTTCAGGCAAGTTCTCTGGCGTGGGAAGGAGTAAAATGACGATTAAAGCAAAAGAAGCAAGACCCATCCAGAGCCCGTTCAAATTTTTTCTTTGAAGCGATTTCTTCATAAGGCTCATCTCCTTTTTTATATACTACTAGTACTATAGACTTATGTCTGGAAGAAAAACGGATCGTGAGCAGCGTTCAATATTTAATTGGAAACATTTAAATATTTTGTTGAACTTTAGGTCCATCAACAAAAGTCGGTGGTGACGAAATCAGCGCTCAGTTTCCAAATGAAGAAGTAGGAAAAAATAGGCATTATTACGGTACCCAAACCGCGTCTTTTGATGAGTTTGAATTTATTGTTAGTCCCCTCCATGATCCCGTTGGAAAGCGGTGAAATGATTGCATCCAGTAACGCTTCTTCATGTGCAATCAAGGTTTTTGCTACCTTTGAAATCGCCCCACAATCATGAAATGGATACGGTTTGAACCATTCATTTAATCGTCTTTCCGCTTGTCGTCTCGTACTAGACTTGAGGACGTAACGCATGTGCTGTAAAGATTGATCAAGATGCTTCACTGGCTCATCTTTCTGGCACCACTGGGTAACGAAACCTCTTTCTTCTTCGGTTACATTCCTCGGACGACGAGTCAGACAACGGTCGATGAAACGCACGTGGTGATGCTTTTTCGCTTCACTTACGTAACGTCTGCTCCGCAAAGCTTCGGTGAAAAATTGAATCGAATCAAAGCGATCAAGGACATGAATTCGCCTTCACCATGGCCGGGGCAAAATCACTAACCACCGTTTGAATCTTGGAGGACAAAGCGAAAACTCCTATCGTGACTTGTCTGAATAACAATTACGATACGTGAGTTTTCGCTTTTTTCATAGTATTTTGTGTCGAGTTATTCAGTTTTTTAGAGTCAACCCTAGGTTACGGTGATGAACCATAATATAGTTATAAATAATTTGAATCGAACTTCTGGAAACGTCTTGTATCTGCCGGACTTTTTTTAATCCAACTCCCCATTTGACTTCTTTTCGTATTTCTGCAAGAATCTCTTCTTCTAGGCACTTGACGATTTCATCTGGGAATAACTCTATCCGTAACACTTGTAAGGAGGCTTCCCCTTCCCAACTACGCAATATCATAAATCCCAGTCCTCAAATCCTCAATATGGAAATATATATAAATATATTTCCATAAAGTCTTTTAATATCCATATTTTGGTGTTATAATTAAATCAATCTTTAGCGCTGAAGAAAATAGATAGTATTTTAATAGAATCTTAGATGGCTAATTTTAACTTGCAAAATGTATTTGGTCATGTTTTAAGTATTTCTAAATTTGAACCTAATTAAAACATAAGGAGAAAAAAATGAAAAAAATTCTATTCTTGTTCATGTTTAGTATTGGGATTCTATTTTCTATGAGCAATAATGAAGTACTCGCTACTGAATCGAATAATTACCCTACCGATACAGATATTAAGGTACTAAATCAAGAATTAGAACAATTAGTGGAAGAAGTGAATGAGAGATTAGCTAAGGGTGAGAAAAATATTGAAACATCTTCAAAAAACCTAAAAATAGGTTTTAAGCAAGATGAGTTGATTAATCCGTATTCTTTCTCTCAAAGTAAAAATTTAAACTCTATGGCTGCAAAAGGAAGTTCAATAGGTTCAAAAACATATCAAGCATATGTGGCAAATACCAAAGGTTTTAATTTTAGACATGCGGTACATGGTACTTTTTCATGGAAGGGAAATTATTTAACTGCTGTTACAGGAGATGAAGATTTATCTGGAAAGATGTATTCAAGATCAGCAACTACAAAGGTTCAAGGAGTAGATGGAACAATTGGCAGAAATGCAAAAATAGGAAGAGTAACAAGTAAAGGGACATTTACAGCATTGAAATATGTACCGATTTCATATTATACAACACTTGTTGTTGATGTTTACGCTCCAACAAAAAGCTATCGAATTATAACTGCTAAAATTACTAATTAATTAAAAATAAAGAGGTGAGAAAAGTGGTTATAAATAATTTAATGAAATTTTCTACAGTACTACTAACGTTGATCTTAGCATTTGTACTGAGTTCTAATTCAGCATTAGCGAGTGTTCACATTACAAATTTTAGTGGTACTACAAAAGCTAGTACAAATTCAGCTCCTAAAAACTATCATCATTTTTATTCAAGTAAAAAAACAATAAACGTAAAGTTTAAAGTTAATAAGTTTGTTAAAACACACAAAAATAAAAGAGTTTATATTCAAGTGCAAAAAGATAATGGACTTTGGTGGTCAACAAAAACTACTAAATCAGTAACAAATACAAGACAGATCAGTTTTAATGTTGATGGTGGAACTGGCGACTATAGGATTGTAGTTTACGATGCCCCAGAGCGTACCGGTTGGGATAAACCACCACTTTATTACGCAAAATCAACCCAATATTCAGGTGCAGTAAAAGGACTTTAATTACAAAAAAGACTGAGAATGGCCGAAAAGATGATCAAAAACACGCGTGTTGATTACCCGAATTTATACAGATTTCTCCTGTCGTCATCAAAATAGTGATACAGAAATAAGACCAGCTGATCCCACCACGGCAAGGGTAACGAGCCGGTCAAAAGCTACCAACGACAGGTTTGTTTGAGAAATAGAAGATTTTGTCTGTTTATATAACCAATGAAGCAAAACGTAAGCAATTAATGCGGAAAAAAGCTGGTTGAACACCGAATTTTCGGTCGTGCCAAATAAAACAGGCACATTTAAATTTTGCTTGATCCAGCGAAAAAAGGTTTCGATGGCACAGCGTGCTTTATACATGCCCGCGATTTCTTCTGCCGACAGGTGAAGTAAGCTGGTCACGACGCGAACTTCTCGTCCTTCGTTATCCTTAAAAAAACACCACTCGAAGGCGCTTTTTGGACCGAGATTGGACAGAGCCAAGCAGACAAGTGATGTCGCGTGTCACGTTTGAGTCCTTTTATGGAAAACGTTGTAAGAATTTCACACGAGATCACTCTACGTTTTCTTTCATCCGGATGACGAAATCTTGTCGTCCTTCGAGAAAGCGATCGATTCGTTGAATTTTAATATAAGCACGGTCATCTACTAAAATGAATCGAGAGTCGGCAAGGTGTTCACCGATCGGTCCATCGTGTGTCAAACCCGTCGATTCAACGACTTTCAAAGGCAGCTAAAACTCACATGAAGCTTAATACCTGAGCGTTCGCCGTGATACACCACCCAAGGAAGCCGCGTTTTTCCGACAGTGATCCTAGTAGAATTCACAAGAAGCAGGTGCTTAGGCATCGTCAACGTTCGACGAGTCGCTCGATTACATTTGCCAACGATTAAATGAAATACTTCCTTCATTAATTCGTCATTCAGCTGGCCCATCTTTTTAGACAGAGTAGAATCGTTCACATCGACAAGCCTGACCGATGATCCGACATCCGCGCAATAGCGCAAACTTTTCCATTCACAGGCAACAGCCATCACAAGGTACTGGATCAACGTTTTCACAGCCAATTTTCGTGCGGTATCTTCATAACCAACGAGTTCAATCAATGGTTTTAGCTCTTCATCGGAAATAAACTTTTGAATCAAGTTCGGGAACAGGGTATTCTGTTTAATAGAGGACACCTCTTCTCGTGAATGTTTGGTAGCCCATCCATTTTACAAGAAGGTGTCCCTTTTTGTCGTCTTTTTATGAAAGATTGTTGATAATCAACATGCGTGTTAATACATAAAACCTAACTAGAATTACGAGAACCCTACCTTTTAATTTTATATTACAAAATTAGGGGGGTATGTTATAATTTCCTTGTTATAAAGTTTTGTTCCTTTTAGCATAAAGGAAAATTGATTTAACGCATAGTTTAGATGAAATTTCAAAAGTACATGCTAACGTGGTGTCATAACATTGATATAAGAAAATAATATATTGTTTTATATTATAATTTTTTAAAATTTGAAATACTACAACTAAAAAAAAGGGGGGTAAAAATTGGAATTTATTATGATTGTATTTGTTTTCTTAATTTTGATTGGCATTAGTGTAATCATGAATATACTACTTAAGACAACTAAAAAAAGAGATTGGGCTATATCTTTATTATTAAGTATCTTTGTATCAATTATAATTGTGGCAATTTTAAGGTGAAATGACTTAAATTTTCTGAAAATAAAAAATATCGTTAAAGAAGAAAAGAAAAAGAGTGGTTTTGAAGTGCACCCCAAAAGTTAGAGTCAAACTCTAACTTTTGGGGGTGTTTTTATGGCCAAATATAGTGAGAAATTTAAAATAAAGCTTGTTACCGAGTATTTGGATGGGCATCTTGGATATAAATCATTGGCGAAGAAATACAATATGCCCTCTCAAACACCATTACAAGATTGGGTAAGAGCTTATAAAACACAAGGGATGGAGGGGTTAAAAAGAAGAATTAAGAAGGAAGTACCTCCTGTTCAATTTAAATTAGATACGATACAATTTATGTTAAAAACAGGTGCTTCTTATCAGGAAACCGCTGAACAGTTTAGTTTAAATAATCCTTCATTAATTTACCGCTGGATGAAAGTATTTAATGAACAAGGACTAGAAGGCCTAAAAACAAAACCAAAGGGGCGACCTTCTATGTCTAAGAAAGCCAATACCAATAAACAAACGAAAAAGGTAGAAAAAAAATTAACACGTGAAGCAGAGTTAGAACGTGTGAATGAACTACTGAGATTAGAAAATGCGTACTTAAAAAAGCTGCGAGCTTTTCGGGAAAATCCGAATGTCTTGCTCGAAAAGCACAAGCAAAATTGGCATTCGAACTCAAAGAAGAAGGAGTCCGATTAAAAGATATTTTCCTTGTTGTAGGCATTCCTGAAGCAACCTACCACTATCATGTAAAAAAGTTGGGGAAAGAAGATCCGGAAACGGAACTAAAAGAGATCATCACCTACCTATTTAGGAAGTTTCATGAACGCTATGGTTATAAACGAATCACAAAGGAATTAAAGAAATTAGGACATTGTGTTAATCATAAAAAAGTGTATCGGCTTATACGGGAATTAAGTTTGAAATGTGTAAAATTCATGCGGAAATCTCGGAAATACAATTCCTATAAGGGGAAGGTTGGTAAGGTAGCGAAAAACTGTCTATCCCGCCGTTTTAACACACCTATCCCTCTTCAAAAATTAGTAACTGACATAACAGAATTCAAATGTCTAGGCGAAGAGAAGTTGTATTTAAATCCTATTCTTGACCTTTATAATGGAGAAATTATTTCGTTTGGAATTAAGAAGTGTCCAACATTGGATCTTGTCATGGAACCTTTAGACGAAACAATTGAGATCATAAAGAATCACGCAACCTACCGTACTACCATCCACTCGGATCAAGGGTGGCATTACCAGCACAGCCAATGGGTGAGAACATTAAAGAAAAATATAGTATTCCAAAGCATGTCACGTAAAGCAACCTGCGCAGACAACGCTTTGATGGAGAATTTCTTTGGCATTTTAAAGCAAGAAATGTATTATGGGGAAAAACTAGTAAGCTATGAGGAATTAAAAAGGAGAATAGAAGAATATATCTACTGGTATAACAATGAACGATCCAAAGACAAATTGACTGGACTAAGTCCGGTCCAATACCGAACTCGATCCAGCCAATCAGCTGCATAATAAAAACTCTAGCTTTTGGGGGTAACCACCTTTTCACTAAAAAGTGAAGCGACTCTTTTTGGTTGTATAACAATGTTATTAGTGTTTTAATTCTTTTATCACGCCTATTGGTTAACCAAATTTAGACAGAACTCTCCTATTATGATCAAAATAATTATATAGGGGACCTACCAACAAAACGCGGAAAACATACGCTAATACATTTTCTTTAAGGGGTAGTATCAGGGTTATACGGTTACAACGTTAAGGTAGAAATGGAATGTCAACACTAATCTGAACAATTTTTATCAGGACTGCTGCTTAAATTCAGTCTGTGTCAAATATCCTAATGTTTGATGAATCCGAATGTGATTAAACCAGTTCACATAATCCCGCAGTTCAAGATCTAGTTGTTCAAGGGAATGAAAAGTACGTTGGTACACAAATTCGATCTTAAAGCTTTTGTATGTTGCTTCTGCTACGGCATTATCATCTGGACATTCTTTTGCGCTAAGTGAAGGCTGGATGCCAAATGCTTCCGTTGCTTCTGCCATTAGTTGATTATCGAATTATGAGCCACGGTCTGTGTTGAATAATTGTACGTTTGTCAGGTTTACCTTTAATGCTACTTAAAGCTTGGTAGACAAGCGCTGCATCTTTACTTGGACCCGTACTTGCACCGACTAATTCACGATTAAAAAGATTGAAAGAAAGGCAAGTTAATTGGTAGAACCAGTACATAAATAATCACTAACTATCCGTAAGAACCAATTTTACGCTGGTATTGACACTAACCATCAATGATATGAACTAAGTTACTAAATCCTAGTTCGTATCATTGATCAATTCAAATATTCGCAAAAAATAAAGAACAGTTTCTTCAATTTGTTTCTCTGTATCAGTATAGGGAATATCTGCAACAGGTAGCCCTATTTGGTTCATCACCGTAACCTGGGGTTGACTCTAAAAAAATGAATAATTCGACACAAAACACTATGAAAAAAGCGAAAACTCACGTATCGTAATTGTTATTCAGACAAACCACGATAAGAGTTTTCGCTTTGTCCTTCAAGATTCAAACGGTGGTTAGTGATTTTGCCCCGGCCATGGTGAAGGCGAATTCATGTCCTTGATCGCTTTGATTCGATTCAATTTTTCACCGAAGCTTTGCGGAGCAGACGTTACGTAAGTGAAGCGAAAAAGCATCACCACGTGCGTTTCATCGACCGTTGGCTGACTCGTCGTCCAAGGAATGTAACCGAAGAAGAAAGAGGTTTCGTTACCCAGTGGTGCCAGAAAGATGAGCCAGTGAAGCATCTTGATCAATCTTTACAGCACATGCGTTACGTCCTCAAGTCCAGTACGAGACGACAAGCGGAAAGATGATTAAGCGAATGATTCAAACGGTATCCGTTTCATGATTGTGGAGCGATTTCAAAGGTAGCAAAAACCTCGATTGCACGTAAAAAAGTGTTGCTGGATACGATCATTTCACTGCTTTCCAACGGGATCATGGAGGGGACTAACAATAAATTCAAACTCATCAAAAGACGCGGTTTTGGGTACCGTAACGACGCCCATTTTTTCCTACGCCTTCGATTGGAAACCGGACGTTGATTTTGTCACCCCTCGACTTTTGGTGTTGAATTTAATTTTAAGAAAAGTATTGATTTTCTTAAAAATGGTGTCTAAATGCAGCAGAGGATTATTCTGTAGCAGACCATTGAATGAAAAGCAGCGGAAGAAAGCATCCTTGTAATCAGACGGCAAGCAGCGAGAGATGTTATAATAAAAACAGTGCAAATATGAAAGGATGTTACTATGAGCAAGACAGTTGTATTAGCGGAGAAACCGTCCGTGGCCCGTGATATCGCTCGTGTCTTACATTGCAGCAAAAAAGGGAACGGATTTTTAGAGGGGAATAAATATATCGTAACTTGGGCGCTAGGGCATTTGGTGACGCATGCCGATCCTGAAGGGTACGGAAAAGAGTACAAAACATGGAATTTAGCGGATTTGCCGCTGATGCCGGATCCTTTAAAAACCGTGGTTATCAAGAAAACCAGCAAGCAATTTCAAGCGGTGAAAACGCAATTGCACCGGAAAGATGTCCGCGAAATCATTATCGCAACAGATGCCGGACGGGAAGGTGAACTTGTGGCCCGCTGGATTATTGATCAAGCGCATGTGAAAAAGCCAGTCAAGCGGTTGTGGATTTCTTCAGTGACCGATAAAGCGATCCGTGAAGGGTTTTCCAAGCTCCGCGACGGGCGGGAGTATGAAAATTTATACCGGTCAGCCGTTGCCAGAGCGGAAGCGGATTGGCTTGTCGGCATCAACGCCACACGTGCGTTAACGACTAAATTTAATGCGCAGCTTTCCTGCGGTCGGGTGCAAACCCCCACATTAGCGATGATCGCTAAGCGGGAAGAAGAGATCCGGAACTTTAAGCCGAAGAGCTATTTTGGAATTACAGCGGTTGCCGGCGGCATCAAGTTTACCTGGAAAGAGGCTAAATCCAATGATGTGAAGATCTTTTCTGAAGATAAGCGCGACGGGATTTTACAAGCAATCCGCGGCAAAGAAGCGGTCGTAACCCATATCAAAAAGGCGGCGAAAAAGTCATACGCGCCGGAGTTATATGACCTGACAGAATTGCAGCGGGATGCTCATAAACTTTTTGGCTATTCTGCGAAAGAAACGCTGTCGATTATGCAAAAGTTATATGAACATCACAAGCTGGTCACTTATCCGCGGACCGACTCCCGTTATTTATCCAGCGATATGACTGATACGCTGAAAGAGCGCGTGGAAGCGGTGGAAATCAGACCGTACGCCGGATTAGCAGCGAAAGTGTTAAAGCGCGGCATTAAGTCTAATAAGTCGTTTGTCAGCGATGCGAAAGTCAGCGACCATCATGCGATCGTGCCAACTGAGCAAACAGCGATTCTCAATGATTTAAGCGAGAAAGAACGCAAAATTTATGATCTCATTGTTAAGCGTTTTTTAGCGGTTTTATTGCCGCCGTTTGAATATGAACAAACAACGGTGGAGGTAAAGATTGGCGGGGAAGTCTTTACAGCCAAAGGGAAAGTGATTAAAACGCTTGGCTGGAAAGAAGTGTACGGCAAGGAAGAGGACGATGAAGCCTCTTTGCCGCCCGTCAAGCAGGGAGAAACGCTGGAAGTCGCTGCCTTAACAGCCACGCGCGGAGAAACGGCTCCGCCTTCCCGCTTTAACGAAGGAACACTCCTGTCAGCGATGGAGAATCCGGCTAAATATAGCGGAGAAGAGCGCAAGGATATTAAACAAACACTGAATCGGGCAGGCGGGATTGGCACTGTGGCAACAAGAGCGGACATCATTGATAAGCTGTTTAATACCTTTTTAATTGAGAAGAAGGGCAAAGACATTTATATTACTTCCAAAGGCAAGCAGCTGCTGGAGCTTGTCCCGGAAGAACTGCAATCGCCGGCACTCACAGCGGAATGGGAGCAGAAGCTTGATGCTATTGCGAAAGGAAAGCTTAAGCCCCAAGCGTTTATGCAAGAGATTCGAGCTTATACCAAAAGCGTGATAAAGGATATTAAAAACAGCCAGAAACAATTTAAGCACGATAATATTACGGGAAGCCAATGTCCGGATTGCGGCAAGCTTCTGCTTGAGGTGAACGGCAAAAAAGGCAAAATGCTCGTCTGTCAAGACCGAGAATGCGGATACCGCAAAAACGTGGCGCGGCTCACGAACGCCCGCTGCCCGAATTGTCATAAAAAATTGGAGCTGCGCGGTGAAGGGGAAGGGCAAATTTTTGTCTGCAAATGCGGGCATAAAGAGAAGCTGTCGGCCTTTCAGCAGCGCCGCAAAAAAGAATCCGGAAACAAGGCGAGCAAGCGCGATGTCAATCAGTATCTGAAGAAACAAAACAAACAAGAGCCGATCAATACAGCGCTGGCGGACGCTTTATCGAAACTGAAATTATAAAGAATGAGAAACAAAGGGATGAGGGAATGACCGTCATCCCTTTGTTTTTTACTTAGAATACTGACTTGCTGCTTTGGCGTCTTTTCGGATAAAGCTCTTGTGTTTTTCCAGCTGACCTGCCTATAATTATTTATTGAAAATTCAAAAATAGAAGGGGGTTAGAACATGCCGATCAATATACCGAAAAAATTGCCTGCAAGGGAAGTATTAGAAAAAGAGAATGTGTTTATCATGGATGCCGACCGCGCGAACAGTCAGGATATTCGCCCGCTGAATATTGTCATCTTAAATTTAATGCCGGAAAAAGAAAAAACAGAGGCGCATCTGCTTCGGCTGCTGGGAAATACGCCGCTCCAAGTCAACGTATCTTTTTTACACACGGCGACACATGAATCAAAAAATGTCAGCAAAACGCATCTCGAACAGTTTTATACGACGTTTACAGAAGTGAAGAACAAACGAATTGACGGATTAATTATTACGGGCGCACCCATTGAGTTAATGCGGTTTGAAGAGGTTAATTATTGGAACGAATTAACGGAAATCATGGATTGGGCAAAAACGAATGTAACCTCATGCCTGTATATTTGCTGGGGAGCCCAGGCCGCGCTGTATCATCATTATCGCATCGGCAAGTTTGAATTGCCCAAGAAATGTTCGGGCATTTACAAACACATCGTTACAGAACCAACGGTGAAGCTCTTGCGCGGCTTCGATGACGAGTTCTATGCGCCGATTTCCCGCTATACCGATGTGAATCAATCCGAGATTGATGCCCACCCCGATTTGCAGCTGTTAGCTTATTCGGAGGAGGCCGGTCCGTTTCTGATTCTCTCAAGAGATCAAAAAAATATTATGGTTACTGGACATCTCGAATACGATGCCCAAACGCTGGCGGAAGAATACAGCCGAGATCTAAAAAAAGGAATCGACATTGATGTGCCAAAAAACTATTTCCCGGACAATAATCCGACAAGGAAGCCTGTCAATAAATGGCGTTCTCATGCTCATTTACTGTTTTCTAACTGGCTAAACTACTATGTCTATCAAGAAACGCCTTTTGAATGGGAATAGAGCAAAAAGCCCGGATGTGAAATCCGGGCTTTTACATAAGGTGTGCCTCCGAGCAGTCGGAGCTCTTGGCTCTCCGCTGTTTGTTTTTTATATGCGGGAGTATTGAATTCCCCTGCTTACTACGCTGAAGCAGGGGATTCACGCGAACGCCAATGTAACCGTCAGCTTCTTAGCAGGCTGCCTCCGCAGTCCCTGCGATGGATACGAAATTTATATGGTTTTAGCATCTCGTTCTGATTTTGACCCTGGGTTTTCGTGCCGCAGGTTTAAGGTTGTCTCATGCGGCTCTTGAAAGCTATTGGCGATTGATAGCCAGCAGAGACGAGTTCTTTTTCCACATCAGCCACTACGGCAGAATCGTTCAGGGGTATTACTCATTGGGCGATGCCTTGCCCATTCCTTGCAGCGGGATTCTTCTTTCGGAAAAATGATAAAACTGCGGCCGGCGATCTTCGAATACCGGGATTCGCTTTCTGATCTCCGCAACTTTATTTAAATCGATTTCTCCGATAAGCATTTCTTCGTCTTTGCCGGCTTCAGCTATAATTTCCCCCCAAGGATCAATGATCAGCGAATGGCCGGCAAAGACATTATTTGGATCTGAACCGCTGCGGTTGCAGGCAATAACGTAAGCTTGATTTTCAATCGCTCGCGCCAAGAGCAGCGTCCGCCAGTGATCGACACGGGCAAGCGGCCATTCGGCTGACACAAATAATACCTTTGCGCCCTTTAAAACATGAGTTCTTAACCATTCAGGAAAGCGGATATCATAGCAAATAAAAGCAGCCATTGTTTCGTTTTCCAGCATAAAGAGGCCATCCTCATTCCCGGCCTGCAGATATTTTTCTTCCTCCATAAGCCGAAAAAGATGCAGTTTACTATAAGATTTCACTAGTTGTCCGTCTCGATTTGTGACGAGCATCGTGTTTTCGACTCCGCTGTCCGTCTTATTGGCAACAGAGCCAGCCACAATATGCATGCGGTGCTTTTTCGCTTGAGCTGCTAAAAAAGCTGCGGTTTGCTTGATATTTGTGTCCGCAATTTCATCCAGACGGCCTAAATCGTAACCCGTTGTCCATAGCTCCGGCAAAACGGCAAGATCACATTGTTTCTCCGCCGCAACGCGCAGCCATTTGTCAGCGCGTTGAATATTTTCTTCCGGATCGCCAAATGCAATATCCATTTGAAGACAAGCAATCCTCCATTTCATTACAGATCCCCTCCTCTGATTCAGAAAATTCTTTCTTTACATTCTTTATCTTTCGTTATACCATTATTAACTATAATTGAAAAGCAGGAGAGGCTGGTAATATGAAAGAGTTCAAACAATCCAATCTGCTTCAGGCTCTGCCTGATCAATTTTTTGCAAAATTGAGCAAGAAAGTGGCTGAGGCTGTGCATGAGGGCCGGGATATTATTAACCTGGGACAAGGAAATCCTGATCAGCCGACGTTCCCGCATATTGTTGAAGCGTTAAAGCAGGCGGCTGATCGCCCGATAAATCATAAATATTCGCCTTTTAAAGGGTTTCCTTATATAAAACAGGCTTGTGCCGAATTTTACAAAAGGGAATATGGTGTAGAGGTTGATCCAGAAAGGGAGGTGGCCTTGCTTTTTGGAGGGAAAACAGGGCTGGTGGAGTTGCCTCAAGTTTTGTTAAACTCCGGCGATTTGGTTCTCGTGCCTGATCCCGGCTATCCCGATTATTGGTCGGGGATCGCCTTGGCGGGAGCTGAAATGTATAGGATGCCGCTGAAGAAGGAGAACCGTTTTCTCCCGCAATACGAAGCTATCCCAGAAGAAATCTGCAAGCGGGCGAAACTATTGTTTATTAATTATCCGAATAATCCGACAGGTGCTGTCGCGGATCTGGAATTCTTTGAACAGACGATCGAATTTGCTCATAAGCATGAGATATGCGTCGTCCATGATTTTGCTTATGGAGCGATTGGTTTTGATGGAAAAAAGCCGGTCAGCTATCTGGAAGCCGACCGGGCGAAGGCAACTGGATTAGAAATTTATACATTGTCCAAAACGTATAATATGGCCGGCTGGCGGGTTGGATTTGCGGTCGGCAATCCGAGCGTGATTGCCGCTTTGGAATTACTGCAGGATCATTTGCATTGCAGCATCTTCGGGGCGGTGCAGGAGGCGGCAGCGGCAGCATTGCTTAGCTCGCAGGAGTGTGTATATGAACAAGCCAAACTGTATGAAAGACGGCGGGATGTATGGATGAAAGGTTTAAGTGATATCGGCTGGGAAGCGGATGCGCCTGCAGGCTCTTTTTTTACATGGCTGAAGGTTCCGGACGGTTATACTTCTGAACAATTCAGTGATTTGCTGCTCAATGAAGCGAATATCGCTGTAGCGCCTGGTGCGGGATTTGGCGCCCATGGAGAGGGGTATGTGCGGGCGGGAATGCTCGCTTCAGAAGAAAGAATCCGGGAAGCAATTGACCGATTAAAAAAAATAAACATTTTCAAAAAAAATGTTGACAGTCAAGCCTAAACGTGGAATAATGCAAATTAATCGAAAACAGATTATTATCAAACATTTAAATATCATATGAACATCTTATCAAGAGCAGGTGGAGGGACGAGCCCGATGAAGCCCGGCAACCGACTTGGCATAAACCAAGCACGGTGCTAATTCTTGCAGCGAAAAGCTGAGAGATAAGAAGAAGTGTTGATTGACAGTTAAGCCTCTTCTTATCGAAGGGGCTTTTTTGTAATGACAAACAGATCAAGAGGAGGAGTTAATATGAGAGCGGCTAAAGAATTAAATGCTTTCGAATGGACGATATCAGGGGCAAGTTTCTTTGAAACAGCTGCCATACAGGAAGGGGAGAAAGTGTTATATATCGGAGAGGCCTCTTCGTTCGCTGGTGACTATCAGTTAGAGAGAAAAGATCTTACAGCGATTTCCCCAGAAGAACATCGTTTAGGGGCAAGCCGCTACCATGCAGCGCTCGCCCAGTTGAGCTTGCATCGATCCGATCATGCGGAGAATTTATTAAAAGCTGTGTTTGCACAATTGAAGCCCGGAGGCCGATTTATTGCCGATTTGGCTGAGTCTGAAACGCTGCGTTACGGAGGGCCATTTGTATATAAACGAAATTTGCCGGATTATTGGGATACGCTGCGAGAGGTTGGTTTTGAAGCGATTTTTGTTCAGCAAATTTCCGTATACACGGAGGAAGAAGTCATTTTGCAAGGCTGGGATGATTTAGTCGGCATAAAGCATTTTCCGGTGAAGGTTAATCGCTTTGTAGCATTGAGAGGTGCTTAAGTATTGAACGGTGAACTCGACTGGAGGAAGTTTCATCCGTTTTCCAACGGTCCCGGCGAAACAGCGTACACTTGTTCTAAAGCGTCCCCGATGCTAGAGAGGCTTTCTGATCTTTCTTCTAGAACTTTATAGTTTCCATGAGTGCTTGTATCTACGGTTATCGCCCCTTCGGTGATCCAGCCGATCAAGTGTAAAGAAGCATGAATCATGATAGGCTCCCCAGGAAAAATGCCGAAGGAGCGCAGCCCTTTTTTAAGGGGCCTTTTGCAGTAAAGACATTCATTCTCTCTCCTCCGTTCCGCGGGTTTCACTTCCCCTATTATTCATGTGCATTTCCCGCTTTTTTCTTACTGAATGGTCTAGTATGATAAGAAAGACTATGAAAAAAAGGATGAATGCAAGTGAGTAATCGACAGCTGTTTTATCGAACGATTCCCTTTTCCAAAGAACGTTTTTTTCAACAATATAAAGCATTAGCGGCAAAAGAAGCCTATCATGTGCTTCTTGAAAGCGGCCGCGGCGGGCGCTTGAGCATCGCTGCCATGTCTCCGGCAGCTATTGTTCAAGCGGCAGAAACGGGCATAATGGTGGAGTCAAACGGAGAGGCAGAGCTGAAACAAGGGCTCCCGCTTCAAGAGCTCGTGGAATGGATGAAAGCTTTTGAATTGCCTAAGCAGGAAGGGCTGCCTGACTTTCAAGGCGGTGCGATTGGCTATATTAGCTATGATTATGCCCGCTGCATTGAAAAGCTGCCCGAGCAAGCGGCGGATGATCTCGGCTTGCCGCTCGTTTACTTTCTCTTATTTAATCAGTGGGCAGTGTTTGAGGAAGACACTGATAAGCTATGGCTGATGGCCGTGGCTCAAAATGAAGAAGAAGCCGATTTAGCTTCTCTTGAGAAAAGCTGGACGGCTCCATTGAAGGAGAAGTTCGCCTCTGTTCATCCTAAATGTGTGAAGGAGGAGCGGCGGGTTTCTTTTTCGGAAGAAACCTTCAAGCAAGCCGTTGAAAAAACTAAGCATTATATTTCTCAAGGGGACGTCTTTCAAGTGAATCTCTCCGTGCGGCAATCCTGTGAATTGGCGGTTCCGGCGCTTTCCGTTTATGAAGAAGTCAGAAAGCTGAATCCCTCTCCGTACATGGCGTACCTTCATACACCGGATTTTCAAGTAGTTTCCGCTTCTCCAGAATTGCTGATAAAAAAATCCGGAACGGAATTAAGCACACGTCCGATTGCCGGCACGCGTTCACGCGGAAATAGCGAAGAAGAGGATTTCCGCTTAGCCTCGGAGCTGATTGAAAATGAAAAAGAGCGGGCTGAGCATGTCATGCTAGTGGATCTCGAACGAAATGATCTTGGACGAGTATGCCGATACGGAACCGTTGAAGTCAATGAATTTATGGTGATTGAGAAATATTCACATGTTCAGCATATTGTTTCGAATGTGCGCGGTGAAATAGCGGAAGGAAAAACAAATGCCGATGTCATTGAAGCGGTCTTCCCGGGCGGCACCATTACCGGAGCGCCTAAGGTGAGAACGATGGAAATTATTGAGGAGCTGGAGCCTGTTCGCCGCGGGATTTATACAGGGTCGATCGGATGGCTCGGCTTCAACGGGGATATGGAGTTAAACATTGTGATCCGCACCATGCTTGTAAAAGACCAGCAATGCCATATACAAGCCGGGGCAGGGATCGTCGTCGACTCCAATCCAGCCCATGAATATAAAGAATCGCTGAAAAAAGCCGCCGCTGTCTGGAAAGCGAAGGAACTGGCAGAAAGGAAATAAGAGAAATGTTAGCTAGGAGGAGAGCGCATTGATACTGATGATAGATAATTATGATTCATTTACATATAATCTCGTGCAGTATTTAGGAGAGATGGGAGAAGAGCTGGTTGTGCGCCGGAATGACGAGATCACGACTGCGGAGATCCGAGCGCTGAACCCTGATTATTTGATGATTTCACCGGGACCGTGCACGCCGAATGAGGCAGGAATCAGTTTGGAAGCCATTCGGGAGTTTGCCGGGAAGATTCCTATATTTGGAGTGTGCCTCGGCCAGCAGTCAATCGCTCAAGTGTTTGGAGCGGAGGTGGTGCAGGCGGAGCGCTTGATGCACGGCAAGACATCGGATATGTTGCATGACGGCCGGACCATTTTTGAAGGGCTGCCCAACCCGTTTCCGGCGACTCGCTACCATTCCCTGATCGTGAAACGCGAAACGCTTCCTGCTTGCTTCGAGGTATCCGCATGGACAGCAGAAGGGGAAATTATGGCGATTCGTCATAAAGAGCTGGCAGTGGAAGGTGTGCAATTTCATCCGGAATCCATTATGACCTATGGCGGCAAGCAAATGCTTCGCAGCTTTATTCGCCAATACCGAAAAGCGGCGGCGAAAGTATGACGATGTATATTTATTTAAACGGCGAGCTGCTGCCTAAAGAAGAAGCCAAGATTTCACCCTTTGATCACGGCTTTCTATATGGAATGGGCCTGTTTGAAACGATTCGCACTTACGGCGGCAAGCCTTTCTTGCTGGAGGAGCACATCGAGCGGCTGCAGGCAGGCATGCAAGAAATGAATATTGCCATGACGCTGACAGTTGAAAAAGCAGGGAAGATCATCGCTGCCCTTTGCGAGAAGAATCAGCTTCCTCATTCATCTGTCAGGCTGAATATTTCCGCGGGAGAAGGAGCGATGGGACCGCAAACGGAAACGTTTCATCATCCGGCCATATTCGCCTTTCAGCGCCCGGTTGTGCCGTCTTTTGAGATGAAAGAAAAGGAAGCGGTGCTTCTCCAATTGCGCAGAAATACACCGGAGACGGGTTTTCGGCTGAAATCGCATCATTATTTCAATAATATTGCCGCTAAGCGAGAAGTGGGGTCCGATCCGGCCAAAGAAGGCATATTCTTGACGAAGGAGGGATATGTCGCCGAAGGAGTCGCGTCCAATATTTTTTGGGTGAAAGCGGGTACTCTTTTCACTCCCGCTCTTGATACAGGCATTTTAAATGGCGTTACCCGCATGTTTCTTTTAAAAAGAGCCCAAGCTATGCAAATCCCTGTCCAGGAGGGATTGTTTCGTTTAAAGGAATTATTAAGCGCAGATGAAATCTTTTTAACGAATTCCATTCAGGAAATTGCCCCTGTTCATCTTATCGGCGGCAAGTGTTTCCCGGGCCGGAACGGTGAGATTACGAAACAGCTCTACGAGGATTATCGGAGCTGGACTGGCCAAACTGCCTTCCTGTAAACAAGGAAGGCAGTTTTTTATTCCTCTAAATAAGCTGCTGTGAGCCTCCTTGTAAGAAAGGAGCAGGAAATCAAAAAGTTAAAGTGGGAGCTCACGGGTACGTTTGATGGAAGTTTGGATGGCAGCCTTTGTTCTTCATTTCAACAGCGGAAGATGATAGAAAGCCCCCGCTGTTTGAAGGTTCATTTTATTCGGAGGGGCGCCGGACATGCATGGTTTTAAGCGATCTTAAGGGAAAGTTAAGGTTCTTCAAATTGGGATTTAAGCTTGTGCTTGTAAACTAAGAAGCAGATGACAAACAGGAGGAATAAACAATGACTGAATGGCTGATAGAAACGAGTGACTTAACCAAGAAGTTCGGAAGCTTTTTAGCGGTAAACCATGTGAATTTGCGGGTGCCGAAAGGAGGGATTTACGGATTTTTAGGTCCCAATGGAGCAGGGAAATCGACGACGATCCGCATGCTGCTTGGCCTGGTGCAGCCTACAAAAGGAGATTTGAAACTGTTCGGCCAGTCGATCCGCACCGATCGGATGGAGATCCTAAGGCGGGTTGGCTCTTTAGTAGAATCTCCCTCCTATTACGGACATTTGACGGCTTATGAAAATTTGGAGATCACAAGGAAAATCCTTGGAGTAAGCAAGGAAGAAATTGATCGCGTGCTCGAAATCGTCCGATTAACAGCCGTGAAGAAAAAGAAAGTGAAGCAGTTCTCCCTCGGAATGAAACAGCGTCTGGGCATTGCTCAAGCTTTACTTGGCAAGCCAGAACTGCTCATTTTAGACGAACCGACAAATGGCTTAGATCCAGCGGGGATATTGGAAATTCGTGATTTAATTATAAGTCTGCCGAAAAAATACGGCATTACTGTATTAATTTCCAGCCACATTTTAAGTGAAATCGAACGGGTGGCTACACATATTGGGATTATTAATAAAGGAAAGCTGCTTTTTCAAGGAACGCTGGATGAATTGCGCAGCAAGCAAACGGCTGCCGTGATGGTGCAGGCTGCGCCGAAACAGGAAGCATTAAAGCTTTTAAAAGAAAATAAATACTCATGGACGGATAAAGGTGAATTTATTCAAATGGACGGAGTGGTGAAGCCTGCTGAAATCAACCGCCAATTAGTCAGCAGCGGACTCGATGTCAACGCCATATTTATGGAGAAAAAATCACTCGAACGCATATTCCTGGAAATGACAGAAGAGGCGGTGGAATAAATGAGGATCTTCCCATTACTGAAAACAGAATGGCAGAAGCAAAAACGCGGATTTCTTTTGCTTTTTCTCCTTATTATTCCGTCAGGTACGACGCTGGCCATGTTTTTAGATATGAATATCCGCTATGATTACTTAATGCAAGTCGCGGAAAAAGGAGAAAGCTCGTGGGATGTGCTGCTGAATGAAAATCATCGCATTCTTGGGTGGGGGACTTTTTTGCCGCTGTTTATTGCCGCGATCTTCTTCTTTATATTTCAAGTCGAGCATCAGCAAAATTCCTGGAAGCACCTGCTTAGTTTGCCCGTTCATAAGGTATCGGTGTATGTATCCAAATGGCTGGCGGGTTTAATGTACATCGCGCTGCTGATTGTGCTCAATACAGCAGGTCTTGTGCTCGTCGGAAAGGTAATGGAGTTTCCCGAAGCAGTGGATTGGGGTGGCTACGGAATGTATGTGCTCAATCAATTTGTTCTGGCGCTTGCAGTGACTGCTTTGCAGCAATGGTTAAGTTCATGGCTGAGAAATCCATTTATTCCTGTGGCACTGGCCTTTGCCGGTTTGATTATTGGCAGCATACTATCTTCTCAAGAGCAAAGTCTGTTGAAACTTGTTCCGTACGCTTATACAAGCTTGGCTGCCGGAGATGCCGCTGAACCATCAGGAATGTTTATGTACTCTATTCTGTGCACTGTTTTGTTTCTATTAATCGGAAGCTGGCAATTTCGGAAAAAGGATATTTTATAAGGAGGGATATGAACAATGAATTTATGGAAAGCAGAATGGCTTAAGCTGAAACACTCCAAGCTGATAGGGCTTGCGGTTATACTGCCAGTGTTTGCCGCTATACAAGGGAGAGCATATGCGATCAACGCGGAAGATCATGATGTGTTGTTTCAATATCATTATGCGGGTTCCATGTCCTTATTTGCTTGGCTGGTCTATCCGCTTTTGGCGGCCATTGTCATTGCGATGATCGCAAGGATTGAACATTCCGGAAACGGGTGGAAGCAATTGCTGGCGTTGCCGGTATCACGGACCCATGTCTACTGTGTGAAGTTTTTAATGAGCATTGGCATCGTATTTGTCAGTTTAATTGTTCTTTATTGCGGCATCTGGATAGGAGTATCCACTTTTCCGGAAGCCAGTGCTTTTCCTGCAGCTGAGCTTTTGGTGAGTTTAATCAAATATTTTATAGCCAGCTTTCCCATGCTGGCGGTTCTATTCTTTTTAAGCTACCGCTTCCAGCATCCCGGCATACCGATTGGGATCGGAATCGGTTTGGCGCTGCCAATCATTTTGATTGGTCAGTCGACAAGGTTTTGGATTTACTACCCGTGGTGTTATCCGATGATTGCAGCACTCACGGACCCAGCAAAATTAGGCGGGAAAGCTTTCATTATGTATGGGGGTTCCATTGGGATGCTCGCCGCTGTTTTCTTTATCGGGTTGGCTCATTTTCGCTCGAAGGATATAATATAGCCATCTTACATATAAGGGTGAAACGATATGATGGCCATGCATGGATTAGTAAATAAGACGATATTGCTGATTGACGATGAAGTGGAAATATTGAAATTATTGGAGATGGTTTTGCGCAAAGAGGGGTTTCTGCACATTCGGACAGCCGCCACGGGTAAAGAAGGGCTGGATTTGTGCAGAAGCTGCCAGCCGGATGTGATTGTGCTGGATATTATGCTCCCTGATATGGAAGGCTATGAGGTTTGCAGACAAATCAGGGAGTTTTCCCTCGTTCCGATTATTTTCTTGTCTGCGAAATCAGATGATATTGATAAGCTTCTGGGACTCGGAATTGGAGGCGATGATTATGTGACGAAGCCGTTCAGCCCTAAAGAGGTGGCCTTTCGAGTGAAAGCACAGCTAAGAAGAAGCGCTTATTATCCGCAGCAAGCAGCCGCCAAGCAAGATGTTCTTGTGATAGGGGATATCGAAATTAATCAGCAGACCGGAGAAGTGAAGAAGGGCGGGAAAAATGTCTTGCTGACTGCAAAAGAGTGGAAGCTGCTGCTGTTTTTAGCTGCGCATCCTAATCAAATAATGAGTAAAGCGAAAATCTGTGATGCGGTGTGGGGAGAAGAATACGTCGGGCATGATAATACGATTATGGTACATATTCGCCATCTGCGTGAAAAGCTGGAGAGTGAACCGGGAAAGCCGCAATGGATCCTTACGGTCAAGGGGCTCGGCTATAAACTAAACACTAGGGGTCATTAAGATGAAGTGGAAGTTGACTGCTCAATTTTTGTTGGCAATGATTATTACCATTATTCTCTCTTTGTTCGTTTTTATGCTGCTGAATACTGCACTCTTCTTAATGGATGGGCATAAGGATAAGTTGAAGAGTACTCCGGAGTCTTACACCATTGCTTTTGGTAAAAACATTGGCTATCAAAAGGGGCGATTTCTGATTCCTTCTGACAAGCTGGCTGAATTAAAGAGAGAGCAGAAATGGATTCAAATTCTCGATGAAAATGGCAGAGAGGTGTACAGCTACAATCAGCCCAAGGAGATTCCAAACCATTATACGCCAGGTGAACTGGTCTTTTTCTATAAATATGGGGGGGCTGCTGCAGGCGACTCCACGATCTTTGTAGCCAAGCTTGATAAAGGAAACCGCAAGTTCAGTTACATCATCGGCTATCCTTATGAGGAGGTAAGCAAAGGGCCAATGATCTATCATGGAACAAAGTGGTGGACTGATGCAGTCAAGCTCTTTCTGCTGGCTGTTTGTACGATTATCCTGATTGCCTCCCTGATTGGCTATTTGATTAGCCGGCGATTAACGAAACCGATTCTGTCTGTAACGGAAAGCATTCGCGAATTCGCGAAGGGAAATTTCACCCATACTGTGCAGGAAAAAGGGCTGTATAAAAATGTTTTTCATAATTTGAATGAGCTGTCACTTACGCTCCTTGCCAATGAAAAGGAGCGGAAGAAAACGGAACGGCTTCGGGAGGAATGGGTGGCGAACATTACGCATGATATTAAGACGCCGCTTGCTTCTGTGAAAGGTTATTCAGAAATTCTCGTTGATCCTCAATATCAATTACAGGAGAAAGAGCAAAAAGAATATCTCGAAATTATTTCCCAAAAGGCGGAGTACATCAGCCGGCTGGTAGATGATTTAAATATGACCTATAAGCTTCGGCACTCCGCTGATATCGTTCATAAAAAAGAAGGAAATATCGTCGCTATTCTACAGGAAACGGTGATTGATATCTTAAACCATCCGCGATACGAAAATGTCCCCATTGAATTTTCTGCGGATGCCGAACAATACTTGTTTCCCTTAGATGAGATGCTTTGGAAGCGGGCGTTTACGAATCTGCTTTTTAATGCGATCGTTCATAACCCCGAAGGAACGATTATTCACGTGCGTTTTAAAGGAAAGCAGAGAAAAAGACCCATTATTGAAATTTCCGATAATGGGCGGGGGATTGACGAAACAGAATTGGAGAACTTATTTACCCGTTATTATTGCGGAACCAATACGGGGGAGGCTCATAAAGGTTCCGGGCTTGGTTTGGCCATCGCCAAACAAGTAGCGGAAAGTCACGGAGCAGAAATGAAAGCTGAAAGCTCGATCGGACAAGGAACAACGATTACCATTATATTAGCTCAGCCTGTGAACAAGTAATGTTCCAGGCTTTTTTCTTAGAATATGTCCAATAACTCTACCGAACTATTCATCTATTTAAAGCCTTGATCATGTTTAGATGCGGTTAAGCATGATCGTCATCAAGCTTGTGTTTGCTGATAGCTTTGCTGTTGCTGAGGAAATGAATGGAGGAAGCAGACAAAGAGCTTACTTGGAGATCCTTTTTTTTATAATTCAGCATATAGTCTGAGCCTTTTGATAAAACGGAATATTTGCTTATTAGTAACCGGATATTCACATTTTGGAAAAATCCTTATATTTACATGCTGAATGGGAAGCATCCTTAAAGGTTGGTTGCTATAATTTAACTAGTGGCAAATCATGCATAAAGGCTCTAGTGTTAGGGAAATAAAATCAACTAGAGTCGGAGGTGATCAGAGATGTTTTGGATTCAGTTTGCCATTTTGCTTATTTGTATTTTTATTGGAGCTCGTCTCGGCGGAGTAGGGCTGGGCGTAATGGGCGGGGTCGGACTTGCTGTTTTTGTGTTTATCTTTCAATTGCCGCCCACGGAGCCGCCCATTGATGTGATGTTAATGATTGTGGCGGTTATTACGGCAGCCAGTTCATTGCAAGCGGCTGGCGGCATGGATTATCTTGTTGGCCTGGCCGAAAAAGCACTAAGGAAAAATCCTAAAAGAATAACGTACGTAGCGCCGATCGTCACTTATTTATTTACGTTTTGTGCGGGGACGGGCCATGTGGCTTATTCTGTGCTACCGGTGATTGCAGAGGTGGCCCGGGAATCAAAAGTAAGGCCTGAACGGCCGCTGTCAATTGCGGTTATCGCCTCGCAGCAAGCGATCACAGCCAGTCCTATTTCTGCAGCGACAGTAGCGCTAGTTGCTTTATTAGCTGATTTTCAAGTCAGCTTGATGGATATTTTGATTGTCAGCATTCCTTCTACATTTGCGGCTTGTATGCTGGGAGCTTTCGTTTCCAGCAAAATGGGACCGGAGCTTGAGGAAGATCCGATTTACTTGGAAAGATTAAAACAAGGGCTGGCACCGATGAAACAGGAACAGAAGTCAGGGCATATTACGAAAGAGTCCAAACTCGCTGTTTTCCTATTTTTGTTAGGCGTGATATCGGTAGTGTTGCTGGGCTCCATGGAATTCCTGCGTCCGGCGTGGATGGTGAATGGAGAGCTTGTCCGGCTGTCAATGCCGCATACGATTGAAATTGTGATGCTTACCGTTTCAGCGCTTATTTTGATTCTTTGTAAACCGGATATAGAAGCGATTACTTCAGGAACGGTATTTAAGGCGGGAATAACGGCTGTCGTGGCGATTTTTGGTATTGCCTGGATGGGGGATACATTCTTTAAAGGAAATATGGAATTTATTCAGGGATCTATTCAAGAGCTTGTTACGTCAGCTCCGTGGCTGTTTGCCTTTGCTTTGTTTGTTCTTTCCATTCTGCTGTACAGTCAGGCGGCTACGATCCGAGCCTTAGTGCCGCTGGGAATTTCTTTAGGCATTTCACCTTATTTACTAATTGCTATGTTCCCAGCCGTGAATGGCTATTTCTTTATTCCGAATTATGGTACAGTAGTGGCGGCGATTAACTTCGACCGGACCGGAACGACAAGGATCGGTAAATATATATTAAACCACAGCTTTATGCTTCCAGGCTTAGTGTCAACTATCGGTGCAGTAGCCATCGGGCTGCTTTTAGCGAGTATTCTTTTTTAATAGCTTCCATGCAGCAGCTACCTATCTAACAGAGGAGTGAGTAAGGTGTCAGCACAACCAATGTTTCGAATGGAAAAGGATTTCTTAGGGGAAAAAGAAGTGCCTATACAGGCCTACTACGGGGTACAGACATTGAGAGCGGTGGAAAATTTTCCAATCACCGGCTATCGGATTGATGAGAGCTTAATTAAAGCATTAGCGATTGTCAAAAAATCAGCCGCACAAGCCAACCGTGACATCGGACAATTGAATGAAAAAATAGCCGGTGCGATCATTCAAGCGGCTGAAGAAGTGATGAGCGGCCATTATAATGATCAGTTTATTGTCGATCCGATTCAAGGAGGAGCGGGAACCTCGATCAATATGAACGGCAATGAAGTGATTGCCAACCGTGCTTTAGAAATTCTTGGGGAGGAAAAAGGAAACTATCAAGTCGTTTCTCCTAACTCTCATGTCAATATGGCCCAATCCACTAACGACGCTTTCCCAACAGCTATTCATATCGCTGTGATTGAAAAAGTGAATGTCCTTCTTGAAGTTATGAAAAAGCTTGAAGCGGCTTTTCATGATAAAGCGCTGGAATTTAACCATATTTTAAAGATGGGGCGCACCCATTTACAAGATGCCGTTCCGATTCGTTTAGGGCAGGAGTTTGAAGCTTACGCCCGCGTGCTTGGACGCGATATTGATCGGATCGCGATGTCTCTTCAGCATTTATATGAGGTGAACATGGGAGCGACTGCGGTTGGCACCGGCCTGAACGCAGAGCCTCTCTATATTGAAAAGGTAGTCGAATATTTGGCGGAAAACAGCGGATTTCCTATTAAGCCGGCTGAACATCTAGTGGATGCCACTCAAAATACAGATGCTTACTTAGAAGTGTCCGCTTCTTTAAAAGTATGCATGATGAATATGTCCAAGGTAGCCAATGATTTGCGGATGATGGCTTCAGGTCCGCGTGCGGGACTTGCGGAAATTAAGCTGCCTGCCCGTCAGCCAGGATCGTCCATTATGCCGGGAAAAGTGAATCCTGTCATGGCTGAAGTATTGAACCAAGTGGCTTTCCAGGTAATTGGCAATGATCATACCATTTGTCTGGCATCAGAAGCGGGCCAGTTTGAATTAAATGTGATGGAGCCTGTGCTTGTTTTCAACCTGCTTCAGTCCACCAAGATCATGACCAATGTGTTTACCGTCTTCCGCCAATATTGTCTGGAAGGAATTCAAGCAAACGCAGAGCAGATGGAGCATTACGTGAACAACAGCGTGGGGATTATTACAGCCATCAATCCCCATGTAGGGTATGAAGTCGCCGCTTCTGTAGCAAAAGAAGCCATTGAAACAGGAAAACCTGTCCGGGACATTTGCCTAGAGCGTGAAGTGTTGACGGATGAAGAGCTGGATTTAATTCTGCATCCGTACGAAATGACAGACCCAGGTATCTCGGGCCGTGAAGTGATGCGCAGAAAAAAGGCAAATAAGGAGCAATAAAAAAATAGCGTTCATTCTTATAAAGAAAGCTGTCTCGCTTGTGGATTGCCTCACCCAATGCAAGCGGTTTCGGCCAAAGCAGGTGCAAGGTTATAAAATCGGCTATTAACCCTCTGAAGCGGTGTTTCAGCTTGAACGTTAAAAACCCTGAGAATGCCGGTGAAATCAGCATTCTCAGGGTTTGTACTTAGATGTGAGCTGTTTAAAAAGGATGCAGGAGGGCTGGCCTCCTGCATGTTCTGTTATAACCGGTCTTTCTTTGCTGGATCTGTGATCTCGTCCTCTTCCATAGGCAGACCATCTGTTCTTTCGACATGAGCTTCTTCCCGTTTTACGGTATCGTGAATTTCTTCTGTATCTTCCACCTTACGTTTTCCAACGACGATTTCTTCTGTGACAACTGGTTTTTTGGTTACTTCTACCCGTTCTTCGGTGATAGGAATTCGAATACGGTCCTCGTCATCCACAATCGGAGCGGCATCTGCATCATTGGATTCTTCATAGACTGGACGGCGTTCCACATACACTTCCTCATGCTCCACATTCACATCGACGGTTCGATCCTCTTCTACGACGTCTTTTTCTACTTGAACCTCGCCGGTCTTTACTTTTTCTTTATCGACTTGTAATCTTTCTTCCCGGAGTTTTAAGCGCTGTTCTTCTGTCAGATTAGGGTCTGCATCCAGTTCGGGTACTCGGTCAGCTCTTACACCATCTACATGGCCGTCTGCTTTGGCTATGTTGACGCCGAGCGCGTTGGCTCCGAGGTTAGGGTCGGTTGCTTCATCTGTTAGGCGGCTAGGGTAATGCTGTTCATAGTCTTTATCCACATATAATAAGAGTTTTCCCGCTTCAATATCTTGATAGTAGCGCTCTGCTTCTTTATCGTTTAACCCCATATTTTTCAAGCCGCCGCGGACTTCATCCTCGCCTGATAAAAAGGCGATAAAGCGATCCCACCATGAAGCTCCGGCAGCTGATTCTGTCTCAATGCCTGTCCGTCCTCTGACCATTGATACCTGATCTTCATTTTTTGCTACTACATAAATATCATCTTCAGCATATCCTTTGTTTTTTAAATCTTCAATTTTTGGAATGACCTCTGACTGATTGTTAAATAGGCCAATAAGCTTTTTATTTTTATCCATTTTCGAACCTCCTGAAAAGATTTTTTATAAAAAAACTTGGTATATTTGTACCCGATGTGATATAATATAAACTTTTAAAAATGGCTGACTGGGTAGAACCAGTGGCTGGGGGTTACATCCATTTTCTTTCCGCTATATGCGCTCTTTCTTTTGCGGCAATTCATCGGCAACGAGCAAGATCAGTCCGTTTTCAATCTCTTGCTGATACGCATCCGCTTCCTTCTCGCTTAATCCAAAATCTACTAAATAATCTTTTGTCGGCTGGTTTTTCGTGAGCAGTGATTTGGCTTTTTCAATGATGCTCGGTTTGGCGGAAGTCACCTTGGCTCCAGATAGATTTTGCAGATTTACATAAAAGTCAGCATCTTTCGTAATGGCGTACAGCTGCTGATCTGCTTGACTGCTATGGACTTGCCATTCTTCAATTTTACGAATGACATCAATTTCTGTTTGAAACAAACCGATGATTCTTTTTCTTGTCATGGCGGTTTCCTCCTTGAACGGCTATTGTTTTTTTACCCTCTGCCGCGAGGGAAAAACATTAGTAAAGGGGATCGAGTGAATCTTCCAACAGAGCGAGGTTCTTTCCTCCCCTGATGGAAAGAAGAACGAGGCTTAGGCATCGCAGCATCCTGTTCAGCGCCTTTGTAAACGCACTTAGACGGCTGTTCCCATTCCTTTCTTGAAGGGGAAGATAAAAGGGAATGGGACGAGCATTGTCGAAGCCTTTAAGTGAATCATGAAAGGGGAGAGTGGAATGGAAGAAGTAAGAACGGCTGATTTATGTGATGAATTTGGCGGTCAAGTAAAAGTATGCAAGCTTGAACTCAAATCCTACGGAGGGAAAAAAAGATTCTCGGGGCCTGTTTCAACGGTGAAAGTGTTTGAGGATAATGTTCTTGTGAAATCTGCTTTGCAGACGATTCCGCGGGGACATGTACTTGTTGTGGATGGAGGAGGCTCGAGGAATTGCGCCCTTCTTGGCGACCGTTTAGGAGAAATAGCCGAAAAACGTCAAATTGCGGGCATGATCATTTACGGCTGCGTTCGCGATACCGCGGAGCTTGCTAAGCAGAATATTGGCGTCATGGCGCTCGGCAGCAATCCCTTAAAAAGCATCAAAAAAGGAGAGGGAGAAACAAACATCCTCGTTCAATTTGGCGATGTGGACTGGAAGCCGGGTCACTACGTATATGCGGATGAAGATGGCATCATCGTGGCGGAGAAGAAGTTAACCCTTTCAAAATAAACAACAAAAAGCGGTCCGAAAAGCAATATCCCAGCTCCAAAATGAAAAAAACCAAGAATGTGGCATTCAGCATTCTTGGTTTTTTCTTAAAGGCTTATTAGACAGCCTCTTGTATTGGAGAAGGCTGCTTCTACATGCTGCTTTTTCGATAAGAAGCGGGAGGCATCTTGCGGTACTTGAGTACAGCGCGCAGCTTTGGAAGAATGACCAGGGACAGGATAATAACGGCAATGTCGAGCGGCAAATAGGCGGCCATCCATGACCAGGCCACGAGATAACTGAAGCCTTCAGGTGCTTCAGCCCACCACGTAAAAGCCGCATACATCCAGTTGGTGCCAAGCATGTAGTTAATCAATAGACTAAGCAGTCCGGCGTACACATACATTATTTTCTGTCCGCCTTTCTCCAAGCACAGGCCCGCAGCAAACGCGACAAAAATGAAAGAAATAACAAAACCGAATGTCGGGCTGAGCAAGCTGGCAGGCCCGCCTTTAAATTGAGCGAATACGGGAGCGCCAGCCAATCCGATAAATAAATAAGCAGCCATAGACCAAGCGCCTAAGCGGCTGCCGAGAAGGCCGCCTGCTAAAACTGCAAAAAATAACTGCAGCGTAATCGGCACTCCGCCAATTGTTAAAAATGGTGACGCATTGGCTCCAACGGCCATTAAAGCAGCGAATAAAGCACAGAGTACCATTTCATTCGCTTTCATAAATGAGACCTCCTTCAGAAAATGAGAAAATAGGATTGTCTTATATTTTTTCATATGTTAACATCTTTGTAAATGAGGTTAACAAATAATTTGGTATTTTAGGAGGTGCAGCCGGATGTCTGGTTTTTTTATCACTGGAACAGATACGGATGCAGGAAAAACAATCGCGACGCTTTTACTGACCCATGCTTTATTAGAGAAGGGAGTGAAGGTAAGACCATATAAGCCCGTGCAAAGCGGGGCGGAAGAGAGGGACGGAAAGCTGGTGGCTCCGGATGCTGAGCTTTATAAGCTTTTGCCGGCGTTACATAACGAAGAACTGTCTTCATACTTATACAAAAAGGCCAGCTCTCCGCATCTGGCAGCTGAAAAGGAAGGGAGAGAAATTCCAGTTGATCGGATTTTGGAAGAAATAAACGAGCGGGCGAACGGCGAGCAATGGCTGCTTGTAGAAGGAGCCGGCGGACTGTATGTGCCGCTTAACCGCCGAGGATATTGCATGATTGATTTAATGGAAGCGCTGAAGTTTCCAGTCGTCGTGGCAGCAAGAGCCAGCCTTGGAACGATTAATCATGCCATGCTGACTGCAGAATCCTTAAAGAACAGAGGCCTGCGAATCGCCGGATTTATTTTATCAAGCACGGTGCCTGAGGATGAGGAGATTGAGAAAGACAGCCGGAGCATGATTGAACAGCTTTCGGGATTGCCGGTAATCGGCAAGATTCCTTATGTTGAAAACATTTCCGCTCGTCTCACGGATGAGGTATTTCGTTCCGCTATAGTAAGGGGTTGGAAAATAGGAAGGCTTCAGGAGGTTATGAACAGTGAACACACAGCGGCTTTATGATATCAGTAAAAACCATCTGTGGCTGCCTTTTACACAAATGAAGGATTATGAAGAAGAGCCGCTCATCATTGAGAGCGGAGAAGGCGTTGTGCTGAAGGATATTCACGGCAAGGAGTATTTGGATGGCTATTCTTCGCTTTGGCTGAATGTTCACGGTCACCGCCGCAAAGAAATCGATGAGGCCATTCAAATGCAGCTGCAGAAAATTGCCCATTCTACGCTGCTGGGAGCGGCGAACGTACCAGCTGTTGAGCTGGCGGAGAAGCTGGTTGAGATCACGCCGCCGAATCTGACTCGTGTATTTTATTCGGACAGCGGAGCGGAGTCTGTAGAAATTGCGATCAAGATGGCCTATCAATATTGGCAAAATATTGGGGAGTCCGGCAAGACGAAATTTGTCACAATGTCCAACGGCTACCATGGAGACACAGTGGGAGCGATCAGCGTGGGAGCCATTGATATTTATCATCGCGTGTACAGCTCGCTAATGTTTCAATCATATGCCGTAATGTTTCCATCAGCCTATCATCATCCTTCTGGAGACGAGGAGCAAGTGAAGCAAGAATCTCTTGCCGCCATACGTCAGCTGTTTGAAGACAAGCATCATGAAATTGCTGGTATGACCGTTGAATCCATGATGCAGGGAGCTGGCGGTATGAATACGATGCCGAAAGGGTACTTGAAAGAATTAGAAAAGCTTTGCCGGGAATTTGATATTTTATTTATAGTAGATGAGGTGGCGACAGGATTTGGACGCACCGGAAAGATGTTTGCCGTTGAACATGAAGGTGTTCAGCCGGATATTATGACGATTGCCAAAGGGATTACCGGCGGCTATTTGCCGGTTGCCGCTACGATGACAACGGAACCAATCTACCGTGCGTTCTATGCGGATTATGCGGAAATGAAGACGTTCTTCCATGGCCACTCTTATACAGGCAATCAGCTAGGCTGCGCAGCCGCTCTGGCCAATTTAGAAATCTTTGAAAAAGAGAAGCTTGTTGATCAGGCAGCTCAAAAAGCGGAATACGTAAAGAGCATTCTAGCTGAAATTGCTGAACTGCCGTTTGTCGGTGACATTCGTCAGCTCGGATTGATGTGCGGCATTGAATTAGTGCAGGACAAAGAAACGAAACAGCCTTTTCCAGCGGAGGATCGTGTCGCCTACAAGGCCACCTTGCGCATGCGGGAACTGGGAATGCTGACGCGGCCTCTTGGCGATGTGATTGTCTTTATGCCACCGCTGGTTACAAGCTATGAACAGCTGACACAAATGGGGAAAATAATGAAGCAGGCCATTTCAGAAATCCAATTAGTGGTGAAATAGAAAGAGCAGCGGACGTGTTTGAACGGCACCCCCAATTGTTAGACACAACGAACAATTGGAGGTGTAGTTTTTTTATGGCGAAATACTCAATAGAAACAAAATTAGCTGTCGTCAAAGGATACCTTGAAGAGTTTAAATCCTATGGGCAGCTAGAAGAGGAGACGGGTGGCTGAGCGGCAAATCCCGCCTCCTGCAAGCCCGATTCGTTCGGCCTAAAGGCACTGCAACAGGAGTGAGCCTTCCTTCTTTTTTTTAAAATAGCGGGGGATCATTATGTGAAGATGAACATATTTTCAGCTGAAAAGGAACAAAGTGTGTGAATCAGTAAAATAGCATGGAAGTCAGCGCTTTTTCGTGTATAATAAACGATAAAGAAAATAGCATACCGGATTAGGTGAAGCTTTTTTTAAGAAGGCTTCTTAAAAGGGCAAGCTGGTGCAAGTCCAGCACGGTCCCGCCACTGTAAGAAGGCATTGAGCCTGCCTTTAAGTCAGAAAACCTGCCTAATCGGCTGCACCGTGAACCTCGAGGATAGGGTGGTGTGACAGAGCGGAAACACGCTCTTTTTTCACTGCATCTCTTATTCTCGTAGAGGTGCTTTTTTATTTGCTAACTCAGGGGGAGAGAAGAAGGACATGAAAAAAGTATCTGCTTCAGTATTATCAGCAATTTTGGCAGCTGGCCTGCTTGCCGGCTGCGGAGGGGAAGAGGCTGCTCCGAAGAAAGAAGACAAAGCCAGCCCGAAAACGGAAGAACAAGCTGCTTCTTTTCCGGTAACAATTAAAGATGCGACAGGAAAAGAAGTAGTGATTGAAGAAGACCCTAAGCGAATCGTTTCATTGATTCCCAGCAACACTGAAATTGCGTATGAGCTGGGGGCGGGAGATGAAATCGTCGGCGTAACGGATCATGATAATTATCCGAAAGAAGTAACGAAAAAAGAAAAAGTCGGCGGACAAGAGTTTAATGTTGAGAAAATTATTGGGCTGAAGCCGGATCTCGTTTTGGCTCATGCTTCAGGGGCGCACAACTCGAAGGAAGGCTTAAAGCAGCTTGAAAATGCGAAGATCGACGTCCTCGTAGTCAACGACGCCCAAAACTTTGATGAGGTTTACGAATCCATTGACATGATCGGCCAAGCAACCGGCCAAACGAAAGAAGCGAAAGAGACTGTGCAAGACATGAAAGAAGATTTGGCGGAAGTAAAAGAGAAAGCGGACACTATTAAGGAAGGCGAGAAGAAGAGCGTATTTATAGAAGTATCGCCAGCTCCGAATATCTATACGCCAGGAAAAAACACATTTATGCATGAGATGCTTGAGCTGATCCAGGCGAAAAACGCGTCTGCCAATCAAGAGGGCTGGGGACAAATGACGGAAGAAGCGATTATTAAAAGCAACCCGGATGTCATTATTACAACCCACGGTTACTATACTAAAAAGCCGGTTGAGCAAGTATTAAGCCGCAAAGGCTGGGAGAACATTTCCGCAGTTAAGAACAAGGAAATTCATGATATTCAATCTGATCTGATCAACCGCACAGGTCCGCGTTTAGTAGAAGGAGTAGAGGAACTTGCAGAGGCCGTCTATCCTGAAGTTTTTAAAAAATAAATTTTCGGCTTATGTAATCGCTTGTGCCTTTTTGATCAGTGCTGTATTTGCCGGTATCTCGGTCGGAACGATTCATGTTCCGTTCCGGGATATCGCTTTCTTGTTATCTCACCATATGTTTGGCACATCCATCGCCAATGTGGATCCCATGTTTGATAATATCGTTTGGCAAATCCGTTTTCCAAGAGTGCTGCTGGCGGGGCTGGTCGGAGCTTCTTTAGCGGTGGCGGGAGCTGCGTTTCAAGGGCTGCTGCGCAACCCGCTGGCTGATCCTTATACGTTGGGCGTTTCATCTGGAGCCTCGGCAGGAGCTGTCTTGGTTTTATTCTTACATTTCCAGCTGCCTTGGATAGCGGATTTTACCTTGCCCGTCGTCAGCATTGCTGCGGCGTTGGCGACGATAGGTCTGGTCATTATGTTTGCACGCGCGATAGAAAGATCGCTGAAAGTGGAAACGATCATTTTGACGGGAATTATCGTCAGTTCCTTTCTTGGGGCGCTTATATCTTTGATGATAGCGCTCACAGGCGAAGAGCTGAGACAGATTATCGGCTGGCTGCTTGGAAGCGTGTCGATGAGAGGCTGGGGCTATATTCAGCTGATTGTTCCTTTTTTTCTAGTCGGGACTCTGCTGCTGTTTCTTCATGCAGCTGAATTGAATGCGATGTCGTTCGGGGAAGAAATGGCGCAGCATCTGGGCGTGAATGTCCGCCGGAAAAAAATGCTTATTTTGCTCTCCGGTGCAATTTTAACAGGTGCGGCTGTGGCTGTTTCAGGAACGATCGGCTTCGTTGGTCTCGTCGTACCCCACTTTATCCGGATTATATGGGGCCCGGATCACCGCCATTTGCTGCCTTTGTCGATGCTGACGGGTGCGGGCTTTTTAATTCTCACCGATTTACTTTCAAGGACGGTTATTTCACCGACAGAGCTGCCAATTGGCGTCATTACTTCGATTATCGGCGCTCCGGTATTTGGCGTAATTTTACTGAGAAAGCAAAGGAAAGGACGAAGAACAGCATGATACAAGTGAACCGCTTGACCGGGGGGTACGGGCATCAAAAAATTGTGCATAATCTCTCTTTCTCAGTTCGCAAAGGGGAGCTGTTCGGAATATTGGGGCCGAACGGCAGCGGAAAAACTACCGTAATGAAGATGGTAAGCGGGATTATGCCCATCCAGGGCGGCGAGGTGCTTCTGAAAGGCAAGAACCTCCAGGATTATACATCGAAAGAGCTGGCTCGAGTTGTCGCCGTACTGCCGCAAATGACAAGCCAGCATTTCTCGTACACGGTGAAGGAGACGGTATCGCTCGGGCGCTATGCTCACCAGAGCGGCTGGTTTCCGACATGGAAAGAGGAGGATGAACGCGCTGTTTTGCAGGCATTACAGCAAACGGGAACGGGCGGTTTCGCGAACGCTCGCCTTGATGAGCTTTCTGGAGGGGAACGCCAGCGGGTGTTTTTGGCACAAGCGCTGGCGCAGGAGCCGGAGATTTTGCTGTTGGATGAACCGACCAATCATTTGGATCTCTCCTATCAGAAGGATTTGCTTGACTTATTAAAAAAGATGGCAAGAGACCACCATCTGACGATTATTTCGATTTTTCATGATCTGAATTTAGCCTCTTTATACTGTGATCGCCTGCTGCTGATCGAGCAGGGGAAGATTCATAGAATGGGAAAGCCTAATCGCGTATTGAAAAGAGAGGCGATTCATGCCGTCTATCAAACGGATATTGATCAGCGGCCCCATCCGAAAGTTCCCAAGCCGCAATTGAGCATTACCCCAAAGCCAGCAGAAAAGGAACAGAGCGAGGCGAAAATCGGTGAAGCGTACATTCGGCAAAATGAGAAGTTCATCGCGCTGGAATCGCCGGTTTTATTAAAAACACTCTCCTCCGGCGTGACCGGAGCGGGATGGGGCTGGCACCGAAGCTTCGTGAACCGTCATGTAAGCCGCGACTATAATCCGGCGGATTGCAAGGAAGACATGGAGCAATTTTTGTCCGAGCATCATTTTGATCCTGATGAAACGGTTGGCATGATGACAGCTGTACAGCTTCAGCAAGCCGCGTTTCATTTGGCTGAGCAAGAGGGAGTTTCCGTTTTCTCCGCCGTCACCGCCGGAGCAGGCAACGCGGTTGATATCTCGCGGGCGAAGGAGCATCAGCAAGCCCATTTTCCCGGCACCATCAATATCTGGGTGTTTGTGAATGGATATTTAACCGAGGAAGCTTTCGTTCAGGCAATTATGACAGCAACCGAAGCGAAGGTGAAAGCGCTGCTGGATAAGAAAGTGAAGGATCCGTTAACTGGATCGCAAGCAACTGGAACCTCGACAGACAGCATAGTTATTGCCGCTACACAGCAGGGTGCCCAACAGGATTTTGCAGGCCCGATCACGCCTGCAGGACAAGCGATTGGGGAAGCTGTTTATGAAAGCACGATCCAAGCGCTTGAAAAGAATCTGTCGGAAAGGAGCCTGTTATGATTTATCATCTTATAGCAACAGCGCTTGCGGTTCTGATTGACCGCCTGGTAGGCGATCCGCCTCAATGGCCGCATCCGGTACGTTGGATTGGATCGCTGATTTCTTTTCTGGAGAAAAGTTGGAACAGAGGCGGCTGGCGCAAAGGAAAAGGCGCAGTCATGGTTTTATCGGTGGTCATAATCAGCGGCGGAATCAGCTATCTGCTGATCTTTCTCAGCTACGCTGTTCATCCGCTCTGGGGCGTGCTGGCGGAAGCCGCTGTTATTTCCGCAACGATCGCTTGCCGCAGCTTAAAGGAGGCGGGACTCAGTGTATATGAACCGCTCCACAGAGGGGATATAGCGGCGGCGAGAATGAAGCTTTCCTACATTGTCGGCCGCGACACGGATCAGCTCGATGAGGCGGAAATTACGAGAGGAGCGATTGAAACCGTGGCGGAAAACACGAGCGATGGGGTGACAGCGCCGCTTTTTTGGGCATTTTTGTTCGGTGGGGCTGGAGCAATGATGTACCGGGCGATCAACACATGCGATTCGATGGTTGGCTACAAAAATGACCGCTACGGCGAGTTCGGCTGGGCTTCCGCTAAGCTGGATGATCTTGTGAATTGGTTTCCAGCCCGCTTGACGGCTTGGCTAATGACTTGGTCATATCCAGAAAGCGAATATACGAGAAAGCAAGTTTGGTCGATTGTCCGGCGTGATGCAAGCAAGCACCCAAGTCCAAACAGCGGCTGGTGTGAAGCCGCGGTGGCTGCGCAATTGGGCATCGAGCTCGGCGGTGTGAACCTATATAAAGGACGGGTTTCTTCCCGGGCGAAAATGGGAGATCCGCTGAAGAAAAAAGAAGCAAAGGATATCCTTCGCGCCAATCAAATGATGCAGCGCTCCTCGATGCTCTTTTTACTGTGTATTTGGATAGGAGGATTACTGTATGAACTTGCCCGCACATGGCTCGAATCCGCATTATTTATATGAAACCATGAATCTGGCTCAGCCGAAGAACGTGATAGACTTCAGTGTGAATACGAATCCGTATGGTCCGCCGGATGAGCTCAAGAGGAAATGGCCGGAGTGGCTGGCCTACGCTGCTGATTATCCCGATCCTTTCGGTACAGCGCTCACCCGGCTGCTGGCTGTACAAAATCAGGTTACAGAAAAGCAGGTGCTGCTTGGAAATGGCGCGGCGGAGCTGATCCAAATTCTTGGACAGCATTTGCAAGGAAAGAAGGCAGTGATCGTTCAGCCGGCTTTTTCAGAATATGAGAGGGTATGCAAAGCCTATGGCTGCGAGGTTATACATATACGGGTGGATGAAAACGAAGGGCGCTTGCCCGTGGATGAGCTTGCTCAGGCGGCGGAAGCTGCCGATGCTCTGTTCTTATGCAACCCCAATAATCCCACAGGCCTCGTGTTTGCACGCCAAGACATCAGCGCGCTTCTCAAGCGTCTGGCGGCTTCTGAAACGCTCACCATTATCGATGAAGCTTTCTATGATTTTGCCGGGGAAGACAGCTATGCAGACAGCTTGAATCATTATCCGCAGCTTATCATTTTGCGCTCGCTGACAAAAATGTATGCAATTGCTGGACTGCGGATCGGTTATATGCTAGCTTCGCCTTCTTTGATTGCCCGCATGGCCCGTTTTCGTCCGCATTGGAATATCAATGCCATAGCGCTTGCCGCGGCGGAGACCATTGTAACTAACGCTTCTTTCGTGAAACACTCGCGCAAGCTGATTCAGCAGGAGCGGCTACAGATGTTTGAATTTTTAGAGAAAGAAGGATTCCGTTACACAAAGTCCTCGGTCAATTTTTATTTGCTGCGCGACCCGCAAATCCATGATCAGCGTCCGCTGCTGGCATTCTTACTGACTAAAGGGCTGGTGCTTCGCCATACATACAATTATCCCACGCTCGGCGGCACATGGCTGCGGGCAGCGGTGCGGACGCCAACGGAAAATCAAGTATTGAAAGAGGCGTTGAAACAATGGAGAACAAAAAGCTGACATTCATAACAGGGGGAGTTCGCAGCGGGAAAAGCCGTTTGGCAGAGGAGAAAGCGATCGAAAAAGCGGCTCAATCCGGCGGGGGGCTGCATTATATTGCATGCGGACAAGTTACGGATGCGGAAATGGCTGAGCGCGTGCGCAGGCATCAGAGGCAAAGGGCGGAAGGAGAGGCTGCTTGGATGACGTGGGAACAGCCTGTGCAGTTAGATAAAATCGCTTCGAAATTTTCCAAAGGAGACGTGATATTATTAGATTGTTTAACGACCTTAGTCACAAATGAATGGTTTTTAAGCAGCGGTGATGAACAGAGATGGGAGCATCCCGCCTATCATCAGGAAGTCAAGGAACGGGTGCTTCAAGAGATTGAGGCTCTTCTAGCAACGGGCGCTTCTGTCATTATCGTTTCCAATGAGCTGGTCTTTGAACCGCTGGTCTCTGCGCTTGTGTTCTATTATGCGAAAGTGTTAGGAGAACTGCATCAGCAGCTAGTCAAGGCAGCGGAAGAAGCGGTGCTTGTAGAGCATGGGCTGCCGCAAATATGGAAAGGGGGAGGGCTTCGATGAGAGGAGTGATGTTTCAAGGCACAGCTTCGGATGTCGGCAAGAGTTTAATTGCGACTGCTTTTTGCCGACTGCTCGTTCAAAAGGGCTTCAAGCCGGCGCCGTTTAAGTCACAAAATGTTTCGAATAATTCTTATGTAACGGCAGACGGCAAGGAGATCGGCCGGGCTCAGGGGCTGCAGGCAGAGGCTTGCGGGCTGGAGGCGCTGCCAGTGATGAACCCGATTCTGCTTAAGCCTTCAGGCTCGGGGCAATCGGAAGTGGTCTTGATGGGTGAGCGTCAAGATACAATTTCAGGAATGGCTTACCGCGACCGGTATTATGAGTCGGCGATTGAATGGATTGGCGCTTCGTTGGAGCAGCTCAGCCGCATAGCGGATACGATCATCATTGAAGGAGCCGGAAGTCCGGTAGAGATGAACTTAAAGCAGAAGGAAGTTGTCAATATGAAAGTGGCTGAGCTGGCGGATGTTCCTGTCATCTTAGTCGCGGATATCCATCGAGGCGGACTTTTTGCCAGTGTAGTAGGTACGCTGGAGCTGCTTGAGGCGCAGGAAAGAGAGCGGGTTAAAGGCATTATCGTCAATAAATTCAGAGGAGATCCCGCCCTGTTTAAAGAGGGCGTTCAGTGGTTAGAGAAACGAACCGGCATTCCAGTTCTCGCGGTGCTCCCTTATATCGATCATCAGCTGGAGGGGGAAGATTCCTTGTCGCTGGCGGAACGCTTCTCTTCCTATGAGAAGAAGGATATAGACATTGCTGCGATTAAGCTGCCGTACCTTTCGAATTACAGTGATATGGAGCCTTTTTTGGCGGAGAAGGATACGGCGGTTCGCTGGGTCGAGCGGGCGGAAGAATTAGGCTGTCCGGATGCGGTCGTATTGCCGGGAACGAAAAGCACATTCCATGATTTGCGTTTTTTGAAAACGAGCGGTTTAGCCGAAAGGATCATTCAATATGTTGAGCAGGGAGGAACAATCGCAGGACTTTGCGGCGGCTATCAGCTGCTTGGGCGAACGCTGACAGACCCTCACGGATATGATTCGGGAACGGCCAATTCTTCCGCTAAAGGCCTGGGCTTAATCCCCGGTGATACCTGTTTCTTCGATAAAAAGACCACGAAGCGCCTCGCAGGGAGGCTGGCGGAACAGCCGGAAATCTACTTGAACGGCTATGAAATTCATATCGGGCAAACAAAGCTGGAGGAATCTTCTCCTTTCATTCGGAAAGAGGATGGAGGAGAAGAGGGGTATTATGCGCGGAATGGTCGGGTGATCGGAACATACATGCATCACTTATTCCACAATGACGCTTGGCGTTCAGAGTGGCTGAACCGGATGCGGCGAAAGAAGGGCCTTCCTCTTCGGCAGGTCAATCGCTTGGAACAAAAGCAAAAGGTCTTTGACCAATTAGCTGGCCATTTGGAGCGGTATTTAGATTGGAAGCAGTTTTTGAAAATTCTTCGGATGAGTGAAAGGAAAACAGGACAATGAAAGGGAAAACGTATATAAATGGACTCTTGCTGAGTCTTCAGTTTTTTACGACGCTGCCGATTCGCCGGGAGCTGCCAATGGACGCTGTTCATTTGCGCGCCGCTTTGCGAATGTTTCCGCTTTTTGGCCTGTTGAAAGGCGCTGTCTATGGAGGCGCCTTCTATTTACTGTTGGAATGGTCGCCGCTCACCGTTCTCGGCAACGCCTTTTTATTATGGCTGCTGCCAATTATATGGACGGGGGGCCTTCATTTAGACGGCTGGATTGATACGAGCGATGCCTTTTTTTCTTATCGTGACCGCAAACGCCGGCTCGAAATCCTAAAGGATCCCCGCGTGGGAGCTTTCGGTGTGCTGTCATTGATCGTGCTGCTTGCGGCGCGCTTTATTTTTCTCTATGAAACGGTTGCTTTGGCCGACAGCCGGATCGCCTTCATTCTCATGCTGATCCCTTTTTACAGTCAAACGATTACGGGTTTATTAATCAATGGAGTTCCCCCGGCCAAGCAGGAAGGAATCGCTTATTATTTCCAAAAAGGGAAAGATTCAAGCTTAATGATTCGGTACCTTGGCTGGCTGCTGGCAGCGGCGGCCATCTTGGTGATGACCGGCTGGACGATTGGCTTGTTTCTTCTTTTCACCGCGGCGTCTGGAGCTTTTATGCTGTTTATGAGACGAAGTATAATGAAGAACTTTGGTGGGATTACTGGAGACTTGCTCGGAGCGGGTATAGAAGGGGTGGAAACATATTTATGGATGATTGTGTGGTTATTGGTCTCTACCGGCATGGAATAACAACGGCTAATGAGAAGCGGGCTTATTGCGGGTGGGCCGATGCTCCCTTGAGTGAACGAGGAAAAGAAGACTTGCGGGCGATCCAGCCGTTTTTGCCTGACTATGAAACGGTGATTGCCAGCGATTTAAAGCGGTGCGCGGATACGGCCAGCCTTCTTTTTCCGGAAGCGAAAGTCGAGCTATGGAAAGGATTCCGGGAAATGAATTTCGGGCTTTGGGAAGGAAAGGTGCATCACGAGCTTGAACATCTGGCGGAATACAGAGCATGGGTGAATGATCCTTTTTCCAGCCTGGTGCCTCAAGGGGAAAGCTATCAGCAATTCGGCCGGCGGGTCCGCTCGGCTTGGAGGCAGTGGCTGGCCTTTATGGATAGGAAGCAAATGAAGCGGGGAGCCATTGTCACTCACGGCGGAGTCATCCGTTACTTGTTGAGCGAAGCGGCTCCGGAACGGAAATCTTTTTGGGACTGGAAGGTGGAAAACGGCCGAGGATATGAACTGACGGCTTCGCTGTCATCATTAAGGAGGGGAGAGCGATGCATCTCATTACAGGCGGTGCCTTCAACGGAAAGAAGAAATGGGTGATCGCAGCCTATCAATTAGATGCGATTCCTCATCTGTGGCATTCTTTTTACAAAGAAGGCAAGCTGCCGGAATGGACGGAGGATACGGTCATCCTGGAAGGAATGGAACGGTATGTCCGCCGGCTGCTGGATGGGGAGGATACGCCGGATGCGGTTCGAAGTTGCTGGAAAGCAGAGCTGGAAAGTTGGGTTGCTTGGGAATCTCAGCGTTCTGAACGCCGGCTGATTCTGATTGGAACGGATATAACGAAGGGCATTGTGCCAGCCAATGCCTTTGACAGAAAATGGCGGGACGCGGCCGGCTGGTGCTTTCAAGAGGCGGCTGCTCAAGCAGAACGGGTGATTTCCATTTGGTACGGCTTACCGCAAAGGCTTAAATAAAAGGAGGAGCAAATCATGAGATTATATACGAGAACGGGAGACAAAGGCAAAACGAGCATTATCGGTGGACGGGTCGATAAAGATGATTGGCGCGTGGAAGCGTATGGTACAGTGGATGAAGCCAACTGTTTTGTAGGTCAAGCGATGGCGGAATTAGATCCGCAACTTTTTAAGGATGTGTTAGCAGATCTCGAAAAGGTGCAGCATGAATTGTTTGACTGCGGCGGTGATTTAGCTACTGTTTCCGGTGCCAGAGGCTGGAAGCTCCAGCCTGAAGCTGTTGAGGAACTGGAGAAGAGGATCGACGAGTATATCCAAGAAGCTCCGAAGCTGGAGCGCTTCATTTTGCCTGGCGGGTCGAAAGCATCCAGCTCCATTCACATTGCCCGAACCGTTACGCGCCGGGCTGAACGCCTAGTTGTGAAACTGATGAAAGCCGAGGAAGATATTCATCCTGTCACTTTGCAATACTTGAACCGCTTGTCCGACTTTTTCTTTGCTTTGGCTCGCGTCATTAATGCGCGTCTGGGCGTTAAAGATGTTGAATATGTGAGAAGCGCCAAAGTCTTCCGCGAGGGCAAGCGTTTGGAGGATCAACAATAAATGGACAAAAGCGGCAGTTTGTTTTCTCTTCCCAGCTGTCAGCCAGAGTGAGACCGCTGCGCTGTTTATTCTGCTTCAAGAAGAGAGAGAATTGGAGGACATGTTATCTAAAGGAACCAATCCGTTTGCGCCAGCAAGATGCTGGTGAAAAAAGTGCGGCAATATTCGCCTTTGTTCTTCTTTTGATCAGCGGGGGATGAAAGAACCCCTGCTGTTTGAAGATTCACTTAAAAAAAATGATAAATGGGGAGAAGTGAAAGCATGAATCGCGATGTTCTAATGCTGCCGCTTGATGGCGGAGGCCAGCTTATTGTAGCGGCAGATAATAGCGGGGCTATCGGTGAAAAGGAGGCGGATGCTGTTCAGGTTTCCTATGAAATAGTTGGCTATTACAGCTTTCGCGTTGCCGTGATGGAATGCCTCGCAGCAGGCGCTGAACCGTTCGCCTGTGTCATTCAGAATTTCTCTGGGGACGATGCTTGGGCGGGTTTGCAAAAAGGAGCCCGCCAAGCAGCAGAGGAAGCCGGCCTTACAAATTTGGCGATTACCGGCAGCACGGAAAGCAACTTCACTATGAGTCAATCCGCTACCGGCATTGTCCTTTTAGGAAAGAAGGAGCAGGAAGAGGGAGATTGTTTGGGGGATGAACTCCGCTATGCCGTGATCGGCCAGCCCCTCGTCGGCCAGGAGGTTCTAGCCCAGCCCGAACAAGTTGCTCCGCTTCCGCTATTTCGGCAAGTACTTGCCGCAGAAGGCGTGCGAGCGGTGCTTCCGGCAGGCTCCAAAGGGGTTCTGCATGAAATCCGCCAACTGCTGGGAAGACACGAGCTTACCGCAGAGCAAATTCAATGTGCAGTAAATGTGGACAAGACTGCCGGACCAAGCACATGCTTTGTGGTTGGATTTGAAGCAGACCAGGCTCATACGATTCGCCAACTATGCGGCGACCTATATCATGAACTGAAGGTAAACGATTAATAAAAGAAACTTCCGTCTTATAGATGAAATAAAGGTCGGGAATTCAGGTGAGGAAGAATGATGAAGCAAGTCGGTCTAGTATTAGAGGGCGGAGGGATGCGCGGGCTTTATACAGCCGGGGTGCTGGAATATTTTTTAGAGCGGGAATTGTATTTTCCCTATACAATCGGTGTCTCGGCAGGGGCTTGTATGGCGGCCACTTACGCTTCGAGACAAAAAGGAAGAAATGCGTATGTGAATATTGAGCTTGCTCAAGATCCCCGTTTTGTATCCTTTCGCAATTTCCTTCGAAATAGAGAAATATTCGGCATGGATTTTTTGTTTGATGAGATTCCCAATGCTTTGTCGCCGTTTGATTTTCAAACTTTTCAACAGTCAGAAGGGCAGTTTTGGGTAGGGGCGACGGATTGCTTAACAGGAGAAGCGGTTTATTACAACAAGCAAGAGCACGGCAAGGATATCTTAACAATTATTCGCGCTTCCAGCTCCTTGCCTTTTATCGCATCGCCTGTGAAGTATCATGGCAGATGGCTGCTGGACGGAGGCATTGCCGATCCGATTCCGCTGAAAAAATCGTTGGAAGATGGCATGGACAAAAGCATTGTAGTAATGACAAAGCCCAAGCGTATGAAACGGCCCCCAAGTAAATGGGCTCAAAGAGTGAATCGATTATACCGCCAATTTCCCGTTATTGCCGCTAAATTAAATGAGCATTACCAAATATATAATCAATCCTTAACATACTTGAGCAAAGAGAGTCAATGGGGGAGAGCATACGTCATTCAGCCGAGCGTTGATCTGCCTGTGAGCCGGATTGAGAGAAAGAAATATCGCCTTCAGGAGTTATACGACCTTGGCTACCATGATGCGAAAGCTCAATTTAGCGAGATGATGAATTGGATGAATCAATGAATAAAGTTTGCTTTTAAGATGCCGGCAGATCGCCTTGAATGGAGCGGAAAAGCAAAAGTCTGAGAGATCCCGGCACGTGCATGTACGATGCCAGCCTTAATTCTTCTTTTCAGCAGCGGGAGAAAAGCACCCGCTGCTTGAAAAATTATTTTATCCGCCGGTGAGCCGCTAAGCCCAGAAGCGATGCGCTAGGAAAAGGAAGTCTCTTTCGGAAAAAGATGAAACATGTATTAAAGGCATTCGGCTGGCGTGGCCGGCAGAAGACTTTTTCAAGCTGGAGGGACTAAGGGTCTTAGCTGGATAAAAACCCCGAGAATGCGATAAGATCAACATTCTCGGGGTTTGCATTTTGAGGTGTTTGACTCAAAAAGGACTTATTAGATAGTCCATTTCATTCTTTATTTACCAGCGGCTTCATAGCCGTTGATTACTTGATCAAGCTTGCCGCTTTCAGGGTTAATCACAAGTCCGTGCACTGGAATGGTGTCGAGCATCAGCGGATGACTTTTGACCATGCTGACGCTGTGCTTCACGCTTTCTTCGACGCTTTCAAAGCCTTGCAGCCAAGAATCAACATCAATTCCGGCATGTCTTATCGTCTCAATTGTTTCTTCTTTCACACCGCGCTCTTTCATGGCGCTTAATATATCCTCGCTCTTTAAGGAGCTCATGCCGCAATCATGGTGACCGACGATGATGACTTCATCAGCCTGCAATTGATAAACCGCAACCAGCAAGCTGCGCATGATGCTCCCGAACGGATGGTTGACGATGGCTCCGGCATTGCGGACAATTTTGACATCGCCGTTTTTGAAGTTCATCGCTTTTGTGACAAGTTCGACTAAACGGGTATCCATGCAAGTCAGGATAACTACACGCTTATCCGGAAATTTCCCCGTTGTGAATTCCTCGTACTTCTTGCTGGCTACAAACTTTTCATTATATGATAAAATCTCTTCTAATAATGTCATTTTTTCATTCTCCTTTCCTCATTATTTTACATGATTATTCGGAAAATGAGAATTTTGAATTAAAGAAAGCTGGAAATTTTCTGGATTTGGCAGTCGAGTTCGTCCATGGGAATGAAGCGGGCTTTACGAAACATTTCTTTTCCATTCGCGAAAAAAATAACCGCAGGAATCGTAAACACTGAGAATTCACCTGCGATTTCGGGCATTTCATCGGCATTAACATGGTACGCTTGGACGCGCGGATAGCGGGTTAAAAGCTGCTCCACTTGCGGCAATACGGCATGACAAACCGAACAGCTCGGACGTGAAATATATAATAAAGCCAGTTTATCATCAGCAAGCTGCTGCCGTAGAACAGATAATGACGACATTCTTTTCAAAGGTATGACCTCCTTTTTATTATGTATTTTACCAGTGGGGGTATAATTATTCAACCATTGTGCAAGAGGGACGTTCGCTTTATAATAACTAAAGTAAAGGGGGAGACCAACATGGCTGGAAGAAAAGAAGAAGAATTAAAAGACATTACCCTGTTAGGTAATCAAGGGACAAAATATACATTTTCCTATGATCCATCTATACTCGAAACTTTCGAAAACAAACATCAGCAGCGGGATTACTTTGTGAAGTTCAATTGCCCGGAATTTACAAGCCTTTGTCCAATGACTGGGCAGCCTGACTTTGCAACAATTTATATTAGCTATATCCCGGATGTGAAAATGGTAGAAAGCAAATCATTAAAGCTGTACCTCTTTAGTTTCCGCAACCACGGCGACTTCCACGAGGACTGCATGAACATTATCATGAATGACCTGATTGAACTGATGGACCCTCGCTACATTGAAGTATGGGGCAAATTCACGCCGCGTGGCGGGATTTCCATCGACCCATACACAAACTACGGGAAGCCGGGCACGAAATATGAGAAAATGGCCGAGTACCGCATGATGAACCATGACTTGTATCCGGAAACCATTGATAATCGATAATGAAAAAAAGCTGAAATGTGAAGTGGTGCATCCAACATTTCAGCTTTTTCCTTTCCCTCTAAAAGAAGGAGGCTTATACAGGATCATCACAACAGCTAAAGTGACCTATATTGCGGTTAGTTAACTCAGCTACAAATTCTCATTTTGCTGTCCGATTTCTTTGCTTGCCAGCAATTCGTTGGCATCTTTTAAATTTTCATACTGATCAATGGAGTCACCGTGAGATTTTTTTACGTCAGAATGGATGTTCATCGTAGGATTATTGGTGTGAATCTTCTTCATCAGATCATCTCCTTTAAGACTAGTGTAAGCTCTGCGGTCAGTTCCTATTCACATGCCTGGGCAAACGCTGATATGCATGGCTTTTCTCTCTTATGAACGGTCTTTCCCTAGGGAGACAAAAGCAGCCAATCCCGTTTTTTCACTAAAAGCGCGCCGATAAAGTTCTTTTGGGCTTTATCGGCGCGCTGAAGGTTCAATCTTTCTTAACAACGCAGCAAAAGGGGAACAGCAGCCCGTTTTTCATCAGCGGGCATGAAGACAGCTCTCCGCTATTTGAAGTTATTCCACATTGAAATATCTGGCGTCTGGATGGGCGAAAACGATCGCAGAAACGGAGGCTTCTGGCTCCATCATATAGCCTTCAGTGAGATGGACGCCTATTTCTTCCGGTTTCAATAATTTGAACAATTTTTCCTGATCTTCGAGGTTGGGGCAAGCCGGGTAGCCGAAGGAGAAGCGCTGTCCTTGATATTTCGCAGCAAAGCGCTCGGCCATTGTAAAGTCAACAGGATCAGGAAAGCCCCATTGATCGCGCATTTCTTGATGGATTCGTTCCGCAAAGCCTTCCGCAAGCTCCAACGCGGTCGCTTGAATGGCATGGCTTTGGAGAAATTCTCCTTTTTCCTTGAAATAAGCTGCATGCTCTCGGACGCCGAAGCCGGCAGTGACGATGAATAAGCCCACATAATCCATCTGACCGCTGTCGACGGGCTTTAAATAATCGGCTAAGCAGAGAAAGGGCTCCTTGTGCTGACGGGGGAAAGTAAAGCGTTCAATTTCTGTTTGAGCATCAGCGGGATCATAAATAATCACATCGTCTCCATCCGATTGAGCCGGGAAAAATTGATACAGGCTTGCTGTTTTTAATAAACCCTCTTGTAAAAAGCTGTCGGTCATTTCTTTTAATGCGAGGGCGCGGGCATCTTTTTCTGCCAGCAGCTTTTCCACTTTGCCTTTTAATCCAAGATGATGGCCGATCAGTGTCTGCTTATTGATATACGGTTTCAGATGAGCAACTGGATAGTCGCACTGCACGTGCTTGCGCAAGTCGTTCGGTGTAAATACCGGCACGTCCTGACGAACTGTTTTCTTTGGTTTTTCGAGAACAGCGACAGCGCTCGGCTTCCTCTTTTCGCGGAAGGCTTCGATTTCTTTGCGTTTTTCCTTTTGTTCCTCCAATTCATTCAGCAGCTGCTCTTTCTTTTCTTGATCCTGCAGACGGCTGGCGAGAGACAATCCTTCCATTGCGTCCTTTGCATACAAAACCGGTCCGCTGTACTCGGGTGAAATTTTCGTTTCGGTAAAGCGGCGGGAGAGCGCGGCTCCGCCTACTAGAATGGGCACATCAATGTTGGCCGCTTTCATATCTTGAGCGGTTAGAACCATTTGCTGCGCCGACTTTACCAGCAGACCGGAGAGGCCGACGATATCGGGATGCTCCTTTTTGATGGCTTCAATTAACTCGGAAGGTGTGACCTTAATACCGAGATCGACGACCTTAAAGCCGTTGTTGCTTAAAATGATATCAACCAGATTCTTTCCAATGTCATGAACATCTCCCTTCACGGTGGCCAGGACGACTTTGCCTTTGCCGTTGTCATTTTCTTTTTTCTCCATATAAGGTTCTAAGAAGGCGACAGCTGCCTTCATCACTTCTGCGCTCTGCAGCACTTCCGCCACTATCAGCTGATTATCATTAAATAACCGGCCGACTTCCGCCATTCCTTTCATCAAAGGTCCGTTGATAATATCGAGCGGGGTCTTATACATCGTCAGCGCTTGCTCCAAGTCAGCGATTAACCCTTCCTTCGTTCCTTCCACGACATAATAAGCGAGACGTTCAGGCACGGTTTTGGGGATATCCGCTTCTTTTTTCTCTTTCTTCTTATCGCGGTAAAAATCGGTGAAAGCGGCCAAGGATTCATCGGTTGTTTGAAAAAGCAGCTGTTCTGCAAGTTCAATTTCTTCCTTTGGAATCGAAGCGAAGCGCTCTAATTTCTCGGTATTGACAATGGCATAGTCCAGCCCCGCCTGCGTACAGTGGTATAAATAGACGGCATTCAGAACTTCCCGCCCGACAGGAGGGAGGCCAAAGGATACATTGCTGACGCCTAATATCGTTAAGGCCCTCGGCAGCTTTTGTTTAATTAGCCGAATTCCTTCAATCGTTTCCGCTGCTGATCCAATGTATTGTTCATCGCCGGTGCCGACCGGGAAGACAAGAGGATCAAATATAATGTCTTCGGGAGCAATGCCCCATTTATGAACAAGCAGATCATAAGAACGGATGGCGATTTCCAATTTGCGCTCGCGGGTGACGGCCATTCCGGTTTCATCAATAGTACCGACAACGATGGCGGCGCCGTATTTTTTGACCAGAGGAAGAACCGCCTCGAACCGCTCTTCTCCGTCTTCAAGATTCACGGAGTTAATGATCGCTTTCCCTTGTGAATATTTAAGCGCTTTTTCAATGACGTTTTCATCGGTTGAATCGATGACAAGCGGCACCTTGACCTTTTTGACGACCTCTTTCATAAAGTTCTCCATATCCTCATCTTCATCCCGATCCGGGTTGGCGAGACAGATATCGATAACATGGGCTCCGCCTTTTACTTGTGCCCGGGCAACTTCAGCCGCTTCTTCATATTTTCCCTCAATGATTAAGCGTTTGAATTTTCTTGAGCCGATGACGTTGGTGCGTTCCCCCACGAATAACGGACGCATAGAGTCGTCATATAAGAGCGGTTCAATACCGGATACGGCGTGCTGATGCGGATGTTCCGGACGTTTCCGCGGCGGGAGGTCTTTCACCGCTTCTCTGATCACGCGAATGTGATCAGGGGTCGTTCCGCAGCAGCCGCCCACGATATTCAGCCAGCCTTTTTCAGCGAATCCTTTGAGCTTTTGGGCTAGAGAAACAGGGGATTCATGGTAGCATCCTTCTTCGTCCGGAAGCCCGGCATTTGGATAGCAGCTGACAAAGCTTTTGGAAATGGCCGATAAGGAACGAATATGATCGGTCATAAATTCGGGACCAGTCGCGCAGTTTAAGCCGACCGACAGCGGCTGTATATGTTCAATCGAAAGATAGAAGGCTTCAATATTTTGTCCGGCAAGCGTGGTTCCCATCGGCTCAATTGTGCCGGAGATCATGATCGGCAGCTCTGTTGCTGTCTTGGCAAACGCCCGCTTGATCCCGAGCACACCTGCCTTAACATTCAGCATATCCTGGCTTGTTTCCATTAAAAGCAGATCGCAGCCGCCTTCGATTAAGGCTGTCGCCTGCTCTTCAAAATCTTGGCTTAACGTGTCAAAATCAATACCGCCTGTGACGGACAGCGTCTTTGTTGTAGGGCCGATTGCTCCGGCAACATAGCGCGGCTGCTCGGCTGTTGAGCAGTCATCGGCGCATTGCCGGGCGATTTCAGCCGCCCGCCGGTTGATGGAATACGCTTGGTGTCCTAAATTGTATTCGTTTAATACAAGAGCCGTGCCGCCGAAAGTATTCGTGGCGATAATGTCTGCGCCGGCTTCGAGATATTGGCGGTGAATGCGCTCTATGACGTGCGGAGCTGTCAAATTTAAATTTTCATTGCACCCTTCGTATTCTTCACCTCCGAAGTCATCAGCTGTTAAAGCGGCTTGCTGCAGCATCGTTCCCATCGCCCCGTCTATGATGAGAATTCGTTCTTCAAGCGCTGTTTCAATTGGTGGTCGATTGGACATGAGCGATCCCTCTTTCGTTTGTTTTTCCGTCAAGTTCTTCTATGTAGCGGACTAGCTCTATGGACATTTCATAACGAAGAAATGGAGTAATTAAATAAATTCCGTTAAAAAGCTGTGCCGCCGTTTCAATCAGCTCCTTGGCAATCTGGATTCCTTCACGGGCGGCGGCTTGCTTATCATATTCGCATGCCTTCATCCGTGACAGCGTTTCATCGGATAGCTTAATGCCGGGCACTTCATGATGAAGAAATTCAGCGTTTCGAAAGCTTGTTAAAGGCATGATGCCGATAAATATTGGTGCTGGGATATGCTTAGTAGCTTCATATACTTCAATGATTTTCTCTTTTGTAAAGACTGGCTGCGTGATAAAGTAATCGGCTCCGCATTCTATTTTTTTCTCGAGACGCTTCACGGCCCGTTCAATAACGCGGACATTTGGGTTGAACGCTGCGGCAACGGAAAAGCTTGCTTTTTGATTTAACGGCTTTCCTGAAAAAGAAAGCCCTTCATTTAACTGTTTGATCAGCTGAATCAGCTCTAAGCTGGAAACATCATAAACAGAGGTGGCGCCCGGAAAGTCTCCTACCTTTGTCGGATCGCCGGTGATCGCTAATACATCATGCAGGCCTAAAGCGTGCAATCCCATGATATGCGATTGCAGGCCGATTAAGTTGCGGTCACGGCAGGTAATATGAACGAGCGGGCGGATCTGATGATTCATTTTCAGCAGGGAGGCCATCGCCACATTGCTGATTCGCGGAGAAGCGAGTGAATTATCAGCTAAGGTGATGGCGTCAATGCTCGTTTTTTGGAGCATCTGTGCTCCTTTTAAATAGGCAGCTGTGTCTAAATGCTTTGGAGTATCCAGCTCGACAATGACCGTCCTTCCTTTTTCCACCTGTTCATGAAGGGGAGGGGAGGCAGGCCGGGAAGTTTCTTGAATGACGATGGGTTTGCTTTTCTTGACGGCCTTCTCGATGATCGGTTTGAGACCAAATAGCGCTTTTTTTGCGGCTTCTATATGCTTTGGTGTCGTTCCGCAGCAGCCGCCAATTAAGCGAGCGCCCTGATTGCGAAGCTGAACAGCTGATTGACCGAAGTAATCAGCCTCCGATTCGTAGACGATTCTGCCATCCTCCACATCGAGTAAGCTGGCATTGGGATAAGCCGACAGAAATGCTTTCTCCGGCAGGGGCACTTCTTCAAGCGATTGGATCATATGGTGAGGACCCAGGCGGCAATTGACACCGACTACATCCGCTCCCAGCGACTCAAGCTGCTGCAATGCGTCCGGCAGCGGTGTTCCATTTTGCAGAACACCGGGCTCATGCATCGATACCTGTGTAATTATCGGCAATTCGGTGAGCGGGCGAATCAGCTGCAAAACGGCTGAAAGCTCTTCAAAGTCATAATAGGTTTCAAGTAAAAGGCCATCTGGCTGTTCAGACAATATAGCTTCAGCTTGTTCTCGGATGGCTGTTTCAATTTCTGGGACAGAAGCGGTGCTTTTGCGGATTCCGCGGATTCCGCCGATAGTTCCAAGCACAAAGCGGCGGTGAGAAGCGGCGGCCTTCTTGGCGATTTGCACCGCTGACCGGTTCAATTCCCTCGCCCGGTCTTCTAATCCGTAGCGCGCGAGCTTGATGGCATTGGCGCTGTACGTGTTCGTTTGGATAATGTCGGCGCCTGCTTTCATATATTCCAAATGTATTCGTTCAATAATGTCCGGCCTGCTCATGTTTAATTCTTCGTAGCAGAAATCAATGCCGTAAGAATAGAGCAGTGTGCCCATCGCTCCGTCAGCTAATAATAGTTCATTTTGCAATCGATCTAATAAGCGCATCGTATTCACCCTCTCAAAATAGGTTCTCAAATAAAAAAGCCCTCTTGGATAAGAAGGCTTTTAAATGGTCGGTATAACGTCCTTCTTATCTTTCAAACTAACGAAATAGTTTGCTGGATTTAGCACCGTACCTAATAGCGGCTGGTTGCTGAAGCGTCTTTGGGCCAGGACCCTCGGCTTCTCTTGATAAGAACAAATATGCAATTGTTAAAAAGAATAAAGCTATCATATCTTTATTGAAGCGAAGAGTCAAGAGAATATTTAGAATTTTTAATCGAATAACCAGCGGAAATATAGGGAAAGTTCAGATTTTTAGGACTTTCATCTATCTGGTTGCTGAACAAGAATTTGAAGATTATACTTGCAGTAATTTATGTTTCAGAAATGGAGCGGATGAATAGCCATCCGCTTTATTTTAATGATGGAATCTGCATATAAGATGTCTTTATCTCTCCCTCAGGAATGGGGAAGCAAAAGTTTAAGCGGGAGATTACGTCATCTGCATCGTTTGGGACTCACGATGCAGATGACAAAGGCGTGGCAAAAGGAGGTTATTAGAATGAACCAGCTGCGTTATTCTTTATTCGTACTAATAGGGGCATGCAGCTATGGTATTCAGGGTTCGCTGATTAAGCTGGCGACAAACGCTGGCTTTAAAGCGGAAGAGATTACCGCAGCTCAGTACTTTTTTGGCTTGCTTTTAGTGCTGCTCGTAGTGCTGTTTGCCAAACGGGTGAAGTTGAATATAAAACAGACGGCATCACTGCTGGCTCTTGGGGTGCTCTTAAGTTTAACAGGCGTATTTTATTCAACTAGCATTGAACAATTAACGGCGTCTGTTTCGATTATTCTGCTGTTCCAATTTACTTGGATCGGTATTTTAATTGAAGCTGTGTATTTAAGAAAGTTCCCGTCCAATTTAAAAATTATATCGGTCATTCTTCTCTGGGCAGGCACAGTGCTGGCAGGAGGCGCCGGTTCGGACAACATAACCGCGCTGTTTAATGGCAAGGGGGCTGTCTTTGGCATCTTAGCTGCTGTTACCTTCTCTCTGTTTCTTTTCTTCAGCGGAAAAGCAGGGAAGGGAGTGCCGACAATTCAAAGAAGCTTAGTGACGACGGCTGGCGGCTTAATGACGGTCTTATTAGTTGCTTCTCCCGCCGCCATTACGGAAGGTATCACGACTGGCGCATTCTGGAAATACGGACTGCTTGTTGGTCTGTTTGGAGTGGTGATTCCCATCGTCTTCTTTGCTGTAGGAACACCGCATATTGATTCAGGCACAGCGACCATCCTTGGAGCGGCTGAACTGCCGGCGGCGATCATCGCGGCGATGCTCATTCTCGGCGAGCAAATGACATTGGCACAGATGGCAGGCATTATTTTGATCTTAATTGGAATTGTGGTTCCGCAGTGGCGGCCGAGAAAAAAGGCGCATTCCAGACATCTTTCTGTACATTGATTATCGGACAAAAGAGGCTGGGACCTAACTAAATTTGCTGTCATGAAAGCCGAATCATTGTGTTTAATAAAAACATGAGAAACAATAAAACCGAACTATTACGAAACTCTGAAGGAGCGTTCTAAATAATAGTTCGGCTTTTTTATGAGCTGAAAACCCTTTTTCCCGGCTTCTTCTAGCAGGGAAACCAGCTTCTTTGCCGGAATGGCTGCGGCATCAGCCCCCTGCTTGAGCCAAACCTGTTATTCCTTCAAAGAATCGCAGGCCGATTCATGATATACTTTGGGAAAAAGATGGACAGGGTGAGAAAAATGAACGAGCAACTTTGGAAGAAAGCTGAAGAATTCATTCATCAATGCCACCGCGAGCTGCAAAAGCCGGAGGATGAAACGAGCTCTCGTTTATGTGAGATTAAAGAAGAAATAGAAGAGACGGGAAGCTATACTCATACGTATGAAGAGCTGGCCCATGGCGCGCGGATGGCTTGGCGCAACAGCAACCGCTGCATCGGGCGGCTGTTTTGGCGGACGCTTCATGTGTTAGATGAACGGAGCAGAGATACGGAGGAGGCGGTATTTCAAGCGCTTGCCCGGCATGTGACATTTGCTGAAAACGGGGGAAAGATCCGTCCTGTCATCACGATATTTCGGCCCTCTTTGCCCGGGAAAGGAGACATTCGTGTCTGGAATCACCAATTGGTTCGCTATGCGGGCTATGAAACAGCTGACGGAATCGTTGGCGACCCTGCGTCATTAGAACTGACTCAGCGCTGTGAGGAGCTTGGCTGGCGAGGCAAAAAAACGGATTTTGATTATTTGCCTTGGGTAGTGCAAATCGGAAGCAGACCTCCTAAGTGGAAGGAAGTTCCTTCGGGCTTGATGAAGGAAGTACACATCGTTCATCCGGAGCTGGAATGGTTCAGCGAACTGAAGTTAAAGTGGTATGCCGTACCGATTATTTCGGACATGAAGCTGGAAATTGGCGGAATCCATTATCCGTTGGCTCCGTTTAATGGATGGTATATGGGAACGGAAATCGGAGCCCGAAATCTTGCTGATGAAAACCGTTATCATAAACTGCCTGAGGTTGCTAGGCGCATGGGACTGAACATAGAGAGACTCTCGGATCTTTGGAAGGACAAGGCTTTAACAGAGCTGAATATTGCCGTTTTGTACTCGTTTAAAAGAGCGGGAGTCAGTATTGTCGATCATCATACGGCTGCCCAGCAATTTAAACTATTCGAACAGAGCGAAGCGCAGGAGGAACGGGCGCTTACAGGTGACTGGACGTGGCTGATTCCGCCTATGTCTCCGGCTGCTACGCATATTTTTCATCAAGAGTATGAGAATGCCACACATACGCCGAATTTCTTTTACCAAAAGAAGCCCTATGAATGAAATAAGATGTCTCGCGGCGTTTAAAGATCAAGAAACCGGCCTCTGAAAAGGGCCGGTTTCTTCGGTGCTTTAATTTAGCTTGTTGCTTTTTGCAGGGATTTCATGACGTGAAGTGAGCGTCCCGTACCGATCGCGACAGATTCAAGCGGGTTTGGAGCGAGATGGACAGGAACGATGATTTCATTGCTCAGCCATTCTTGCATTCCATTCAGCAAGGCGCCGCCTCCGCTAATCACTACTCCTCTGTCGACAATATCGCCGCTTAATTCCGGCGGTGAGCTTTCTAAAGTTACGCGAATCGTTTCCAATATGGCAAGCAAGGATTCCTTCAGTGCCTGTTGAATCTCATAAGAGCTGACTTCAATGGTTTTTGGCAGGCCAGTGACGAGATCCCGTCCGCGCACATCCATCGTTTTTTCTTCATGATCGACTAAAGCATACCCAATCTCCATCTTAATATTTTCCGCCGTCCGTTCGCCGATTAATATGTTGTATGCTTTGCGCACGTATTGCACAATATCCTCATCCAGCTTATCTCCGCCTAGACGGAGTGAGTTGCAGGAAACGACGCCGCCATAGGAGATGATTGCAACTTCCGTCGTTCCGCCGCCAATATCCACAATTAAGTTGGCGATTGGCTCGCCAACCGGCAAATCCGCCCCGATGGCCGCGGCTACCGGTTCTTCGATGAGCTGCACATTTTTGGCTCCGCTGCTTTTAATCGCGTCTTCAATGGCGCGTTTTTCCACTGTTGTCGCTCCGGATGGCGTACAAACCACAACGGAGGGCTTGCGGATGGTAAATCCCAAAATTTTGCTCGCTTTTTGCATGATTCCTTTTAGCATGTCCGTGGTGATATCGAAGTCGGCAATTACTCCATCTTTCAGCGGGCGGGTCGCAATAATGCGCCCTGGAGTTTTTCCGATCATTTCTTTTGCTTCACTGCCGATGGCTAATACCTTCTTCGTCTCCGCATCGATCGCCACAACGGACGGCTCGTTAATAATAATCCCTTTATCCTTCGTATAAACTAATAGGTTGGCAGTCCCTAAATCAATGCCAATTTCAGTTTGTCCAAACATCTTGCATTCCTCCAAACGACATTCGTATGCCTTCAGCTTTTATAAGTATAAAATCGCCAAAAGAAGGTTGTATAGGGGACAAAATGTGGAAGTTGATTTGTTACAAATTCATTTAATTTATTACATATGAAAAGATCGGTGATGACCGGATTTTCAACGGATTCAACGAGAGAAATAAAGAGTTTTGTTATCAAAAATTAATGATCGTAAATCAAAAACCCGCTGGCTATGCAGCGGGTTTTTGAGCGGATCGTATGAGCAAAGGACTATTATCACAAATTGGAGAAAAATTCAGCCAGTTCTTTGCTGTATCTTTTTCGCGCTTTGCGGTGTTCTGCCCGATTAACCGCTGTTTCATTCAGCCATTTTTCCTCCTTGGATTCAGGAATGACTTCAGGAACCATTACGGGCTTGCCGTTTTCATCCAGCGCGACAAATGTCAGGAATGAAATGGCGGCTACAGAAGATTCGCCCGTCAGCAAGTTTTCAGCCAGAACTTTTACAAATACTTCCATACTTGTCGTTCCGGTATACGACACCATCGCTTCTAATGTAACTGCATCGCCAACGCGAATCGGCTTCAGGAAGTCGACAGAATCGGTGGAAGCTGTTACCACCGGTTTTCTGGCATGCTTGGTAGCGGTGATCGAAGCGATATCATCTATGTAAGCCATGAGCTTGCCGCCGAATAATGTGCCATGGTGATTCGTGTCAGGAGGAAGCACATGGCTTGTTTTGATAGATAAAGTGTCTTTCATCAGTCTTTTTTCTCTCATGGATGTCACCTCTTTATTTTTTCTCTGTGCTTAGTATAACGCATATGACAAAAAAACCGGCGCTTTTATAAAAAGTATAAGAATTCTGAAATTAACAGTTGTATTATAATTCTTATTAATGTATAAATATTAATAAGGAGATGTTATGAATAACCGTAAATCAATTTATGAGGTGAGAAATAGAATGACGATCAATCTACTGGCAACTCAACATTTAGCTGGAATGGATTTGCTGCAGCTGGCGGATTTCAGCTCCGAAAGTATAGAAGGTCTCGTGCGCTTGGCGGACGATATGAAGAAGAACAAAGGAAATTACGCAAACAGCTTACAAGGACAAATATTAGGCATGATTTTTGAAAAAAGCTCCACTCGTACGCGGGTATCTTTTGAGGCGGCGATGCTCCAGCTCGGCGGCCATGCGATGTTTCTCAGCTCCAATGACTTGCAGATTGGGCGCGGAGAAACGATTGAGGATACCGGTCAGGTTCTGTCCGGATATTTGGATGGAATCATGATTCGGACGCATCATCACTCGAGAATTGAAGCGCTGGCAGAAGCGGCAAGCATTCCCGTGATTAACGGCTTAACGGATGCCTATCACCCGTGCCAAGCATTGGCGGATTTACTGACAGTTTATGAGCTGAAAGGAAAGTTCAAAGGGCAAAAGCTGGTGTATGTTGGCGACGGAAATAATGTCGCTCATTCTCTTATGATTGGATGCGCCATGACGGGCATGAATTTTACTTTGACGGCCCCGGCGGGATACGAGCCGGCCTCTGAAATAGTCGAGAAAGCAAAAGAAATGGCTGCCCGCACGAAAGCGAAGATTGAGATTACAGCCGACCCTTGCGAAGCTGTAAAGGAAGCGGATTTTATCTACACAGATGTATGGACGAGCATGGGTCAGGAGGAGGAAGCAAAAGAGCGTTTAAAGGCCTTCGCAGCATATCAGGTCAATGATCAGCTGATGTCTTTGGCCAAGGCGGATTGTAAATTTATGCATTGCTTGCCGGCTCATCGCGGGGAGGAAGTTTCAGCGAGTGTCATGGACGGCGCTGCTTCGGTTGTCTTTCAGCAAGCAGAAAACCGTCTGCATGCTCAAAAAGCTGTGCTTTACAGCCTGATGAAAAAGTAATGTGAAATCTTCAAACAGAGGACTTTCTTTCCTCCGCCGCTGCTAAAAAGAGGAATAAAGGCTTGTATCACAGCGCCCTCTGCCGGGCATTCAAGACTACCATGCTTAAAGCGGAAGTCTTACGGCATCTTACAGGCAGGAGAAACATTCCGTAGTGTTGCAGTGTCCGCTCAGTTGAAGCTGGGGCATTTTGGCTGTTTTCTCTTAAGGAAGGACGCTTTCGCATCTTGCGGATTTGTTCATTCAGTGTACAATAAATAATAACATAAGAGAGCAGCCTGAGAGGTGGGGACATGGAACTTCGTCAAATCAAATACTTTATGGAAGTGGCCAAAGAAGAGCATGTAACAGAAGCGGCGTACCGTTTGCATGTTGCTCAATCGGCTGTCAGCAGGCAGATTGCCAAGCTGGAGGAAGAGCTGGGCGTAGACTTGTTCTTGCGCGAAGGACGGAATGTGAAGCTGACATTCGCCGGGAAGGTGTTTTTACAGCATATTCAATCTGCAATGAATGAAATAGATAAAGCGGTAGCAGCTGTCAACGACTATTTAAATCCAGAGGCGGGAAAAATCAGGCTTGGATTTCCGACTTCACTGGCAACGAAAACTTTGCCGCGTGTGATTTCTGCCTTTCGAAAGCAATATACCGATATAGGCTTTGACTTTCATCAAGGATCTAACAAAGAGCTTAGAGAATTGGTGGCTGACGGTGAGATTGATTTGGCATTCGTGTCACCCGTGCCGGAGGAAACAGCGGATATCGGCACAAAGATCTTTTTTTCGGAAGATATGCGGGCGCTTTTGCCCGTCCATCACCCGCTCTCTAAACAAAAACAAGTGAATTTGCGCGATCTTATCGAAGATCAGTTTGTCCTCTTTCGCGAAGGCTATGATATGAGAAAGCTGGTCGTTGAAGCTTGCCAGCAAGTAAGCTTTGAACCGAAGGTGGCCTTTGAAAGCGAGGATATCTATACGATTAAAGGACTGGTCGAAGCAGGGCTCGGTGTTACGCTGTTGCCGGAGACGATACTGGCTGATCAGACGCCGCTGGGAACCGTCAGCCTGCCTGTGGTTGTCCCTGCTGTTACCCGCACCGTAGGCGTGGTTTATACAAAAAAGCGCAGCCTGCCGCCAACTGAAAAAATGTTCTATCATTTTCTAATTGATTATTATCATCGGATTAATCAATTCCGATTATAGAAACGACAGATTTAATAGGCGCTATAAGTCCATCATAAAGAGGGGCTCCCTTTCAATTAGGGAGCCCCTCTTTGATAACGGCTATTTAAATCATGTCTGCCCAGTTTCCGTTGCGGAAAATCGGTTCACGCTCTCCGCTTTTCGTTATGCCGTCAATGTTCAAATCATGGGAGCCGATCATAAAGTCGACATGGGTAATGCTTGTATTTAAGCCGTTTTGCTCAAGCTGTTCCTGAGACATGCTTTTTCCGCCCTCTAGGCAAAAGGCATAGGCGCTGCCGATTGCTAAATGGCATGAGGCGTTTTCATCAAATAATGTATTGTAGAATAGGATATTGGTCTCTGAGATTGGCGATTGATGAGGCACGAGGGCGATTTCGCCAAGATAGCGGGCGCCTTCATCTGTTTCGGCAAGCCCCTTCAGAACATCCTCACCTTGTTGAGCGCTGACTTTAACAATTCTTCCTTTTTCAAATGTGATGGTAAACTCATCGATAATATTTCCGCCGTAGCTGAGGGGTTTCGTGCTGGATACATAACCATTGACCCCGTATTTATACGGAACCGTGAACACTTCTTCCGTCGGCATGTTGGCCATAAATGAATGGCCTTGTTCATTGACGCTTCCGGCCCCGATCCATAGATGGCCTTCAGGAAGATCAATGGTTAAATCGGTGCCGGCTGCCGTGTAATGCAAGGATTGATAACGCTTATTATTTAAGTACTCCACTTTTTTATTTAACGCTTGATCATGCTGCTTCCACGCTTTCACCGGATCATCGGCATCGGCGCGCACCGCTTGAAGAATCGCTTGCCAAAGAGCCGGCACTTGCTCTTCTTTTGGCAGGTCAGGAAATACTTTTTGTGCCCATGCTTCGGAAGGGACAGCGATTACGGACCAGCTGACCTTATCAGCTTGGATCATTTGCTTATACCGATGGAGCGCCTGACCGGCTGTTTTTTGAGAAACGGCGATCCGCTGAGAGCTGATCCCTTTAAGCAGGTCCGGACTGGAAGATATGATTGACAGGAAAGCCGCTCCTTTGCTTGCCAGCTCTTCCAGCATCTGCACCCTCCAGCTTGGAAACTCAGTGAATGCTTCATCGGGGGCAAGCTCGTATTTCAGGCGTGATACCTGATCATCGCTCCATTCGACGTATACCTGTTTAGCACCGGCTTCATAGGCTTTTTTAACAACTAAGCGAACAAAGCCGGCCGCATCCGTCGCCGCGTTGATCACAAGCGTTTGGTCTTTTTGAATATTAACCCCGACTTGTACCGCAAGATCCGCATACTTTTCTAATAATTCTTGAAAGTTGTTCATGTAACTGCTCCTTTATCCACATTTTTGTAAGAATATTGTATCAGGAATCAAAGAAATCACCTACTTTTCAGCTTTTAGGGAAAAGCCTCAGCTGGAAGAAGAGTGGGGAAAACGGCGAAAGTCTTATTCGCCGGGGGTTCTTTGAAACAGCTGGCGCAGAATGTCGGGGTCGCCAGCTATGTCTTTAAGCGTGTATTGATCAAGAACGTCAAGATAAGCTTGAAGAGCCTGGAACAGAACATGCTTAAGACCGCAAGCGGGAGAAACCACGCATCGGTTGGTCTCCGGCTGAAAGCATTCCACCAAATGAAAGTCATCTTCTGTTTCTCGGACAACCTTTCCAATATTGATTTTTTCTGGAGGCAGAGCGAGACGAATCCCGCCATTGCGGCCGCGGATTGTTTCAATCACTTTCATTCTGCCAAGCTTATGAATGACCTTCATCAAATGATTTTTTGAAATTTGGTAGGCATCGGCAATTTCCTTGATGTTGGAGAGTTTGCCTTGCTCCTTAGAAGCTAAATAAATCAGCACACGTAGAGAATAGTCAGTATATAGCGTTAATCTCATTTTTTTCACCACGGATTCATTAATATATCTATTATATACTGCCGGAAGCTGCTCTTCAAAGAAGTGTGAACATTTCTTTAAAGATGTATTTAATATATTGCTTTTATATAGGGAATACTATATATATAAAGTATATTGTAAATACATCTTATTGGAGGTCCCACATGCTATCTGAAAAAACGATTGAAATTGTGAAGTCTACTGCTCCTGTTCTTGAAGTAAAAGGAAAAGAAATTACAACCCATTTTTATAAAAATATGTTCGCTGATCATCCTGAATTATTGAATATCTTCAACCATGCCAATCAGGAGAAAGGCCGTCAGCAAACAGCCCTTGCTAATACGGTTTATGCGGCAGCTAAATACATTGATCAATTGGAAGTGCTCGTTCCAGCGGTGAAGCAAATAGGTCATAAACACCGCAGCTTAGGCATTAAGCCTGAGCATTATCCAATCGTTGGAGAGTACCTGCTAAAAGCTATTAAAGAAGTGCTGGGCGACGCGGCAACAGATGATATTATCCAGGCATGGAAAGAAGCGTATGGTGTGATTGCCAAAGTGTTCATCGACGTAGAATCCGGAATGTACAAGGAAGCAAGTAAACAAGAAGGCGGCTGGATGGATTTCAAAGAGTTCGAAGTGAGCGACAAAGTGGAAGAAAGCTCTCTCATTACTTCGTTTTACTTAAAGCCAAAAGATGGCGCCAAGCTTCCTGAATTTTTGCCAGGCCAGTACATTACCATTAAGCTGAAAATTCCGGGTGAGAAATACATTGTAAATCGCCAGTACAGTCTTTCTTGCAGACCGGGTCTTGATTATTACCGGATTTCTGTAAAAAGAGAAGCGGACCATCAGCCGATGGGCAAGGTGTCGAATTACTTGCATGACCACATCCAAAAGGGAGATACAGTGGAGCTTAGTGCCCCTGCCGGTGATTTCCATTTAGATCTGAATAGCCAATCTCCGGTTGCTTTTATTAGCGGAGGCGTCGGCATTACTCCGATGATGGCGATGCTTGAAACGCTTGCTTATCACAAAAGTGATCGGAAAGTAGCCTTTATTCACGCCGCCCGTAATGAAAAAGCTCATGCCTTTAAAGAGCATACGAAACAATTAGTGGAGCAGCTCAGCAATGGGCGTTCTTACATCGCTTACGAGAAAAACGAGGAGCAAGCGATGTGCGACGTCGAAGGCTACATCAGCAAAGAGTTTCTAGGTAAAGTCATTGATCAAGACAGCACATGCTATGTATGCGGCCCGGTTCCATTCATGGAAGCCGTAATCCGTCATCTAAAAGCAATTGGCTTCAAAGAGGAGCAAATCAAGTACGAATTCTTCGGTCCGGCCATGGCACTTGAAGCGTAACAGACAAAATCATCATCTTTCAGGCTGTTGAGGGGTCTCAACAGCCTTTTTTCTATGGAGCGAAAGAAGCAGCATTATTTTCAGCAGAAGTTACATAGAGACGGCTTTCTTGCGGCCGGTGATAATCTTGGCCGCAAGGATGCCATAGCCAAGCGGGCATAGGGGTGTTTGTCAAGCAAGCAAGTTTGCCTTTCATTTAAATCGGGAAAAGAGTGAGCAAATAGACATAAAAAAGGGAGAGATGAAGAATGGGAGAGGCTGTTAAACGGGCCTGGGGACAGCTATGGAACATGCACAATGATATAATCAGAGCTTTTCAGCTCATCACACAACCTTCCTCAAATGGAGGCGGCTCCATCAGCAAAGACGAGGCGGGAGGGAGGAAGAAGCCGAAGCGCTCAAGAAGGCAAAATGCAGGGCTGTGGTTAGGCCCGCTGCTCTTTATGATCTGCTTGTTTGGGGTTTCGCCGGAAGGGATGTCTAAAGAAGCGACAGCGGTGTTAGCTAGCACTGCCTGGATAGCCACCTGGTGGATCACAGAAGCGATTCCTATCCCTGTTACCTCCTTGCTGCCGATCATTTTGTTTCCGCTTACAGGAGCGGTGACGGAAGGAATTACGAGTGCATATGCTGACAGTACCATCTTTTTATTTATGGGAGGATTTATCTTAGCGATCGCGTTGGAAAAATGGCAGCTGCACAGACGGATCGCCTTGAATATTATACTATGTGTTGGCACGAGCACTCAGCAGATTGTACTGGGCTTCATGGTCGCTACCGGTTTCTTATCCATGTGGATTTCCAACACAGCCACGGCGATGATGATGATGCCGATTGCGCTAGCCGTGATTAAACAGGTCGATGACTCACTGGATGGACAGAATGCTAAGGAAACGAACTTCGGTAAGGCGATCATGCTGGGTGTTGCTTACTCCGCTTCGATCGGGGGATTAGGAACGTTAATTGGAACGCCGCCTAATACGATTTTCGCGGGAGTAGTAAAGGAGATCTATCATATCGATTTGTCATTTGGTGTGTGGATGTTATTCGGCGTGCCGCTCGCCATCATTTTAACTGCAGCGGTTTGGTTTTATTTAGTGAAGCTTGCTTTTCCGATGAAGCTGAAGGAAATTCCGGGAGGAAAGAGAAACCTGCAAAAGCAAAAAGAGCAGCTCGGGCGCATGAGCACAGAGGAAAAGGTCGTACTGACCGTGTTTGCTGCAACGGCTGTAGCCTGGATTACGAGAACATTTCTATTAGTGAAATTCATGAGCTTTTTAGATGATACGATTATTGCAATCACAGCCGCTATCCTTCTGTTTGTCCTTCCATCTAAAAAGGCGGAAGACGGCAAGCTGTTAAATTGGAACGATGCCAAAAACATTCCTTGGGGGATTTTGCTATTATTCGGCGGCGGTCTAGCGATTGCCAAAGGGTTTAAAGATTCAGGGCTGGCACAGTGGATCGGAGAACAGCTCACTGTTCTTCAAGGCATTCCGCTGCTCTTTATCATTGCAATTGTTACAGCACTGGTCATCTTTTTGACGGAAATTACATCGAATACAGCGACCGCTACGATGATGTTTCCGATTATGGCATCCCTGGCAGCGGCCTTGCATATTCATCCGTACGGTGTAATGGTTGCCGCGGGACTTGCTGCTTCCTGTGCGTTTATGCTTCCTGTGGCGACCCCGCCGAACGCGGTCGTCTTCGGATCGGGTATGCTGAAAATTCAAGATATGGCAAAGGCGGGTTTTTGGATCAATTTACTCTCCATCATAGTTATTACAGCCTTGATCTATTTATTTATGCCAGTCGTCTGGGGAATGGACCTGCACTCCTTTCCAGCTTCCTTAAAATAAGCGGGCATAAGTTTTTTTATTAAATCCATACACATTTTCTAAATTCATCCGATATTAGGTATACAAATATAAAAAAACAGGGTGAATAAGTATGGATAAAAGTTCAATCATTGGAATTATACTAGGCCTAATTGCTGTCGGCGTAGGTATGGTATTTAAGGGAGTTAGCCCGGCCGTGTTAATTAACCCGGCAGCGATTTTAATTATTATCTTGGGAACGATCGCAGCCGTGACGATCGCTTTCCCTACAAGTGAATTGAAAAAGGTGCCAAAGCTGTTCGGTATTTTGTTTAAAGAGGAGAAAAACATGACTCCTCAAGAAGTGATTCGATTGTTTACAGGCTGGGCGGAGCTGGCCCGCAAAGAAGGCTTGCTGGCTCTTGAATCTAAAACAAATGAAATTGAAGATCCTTTTCTGAAAAACGGATTAAGCTTATCTATTGATGGTCAAAGCGCGGATTATATCCGCGACGTGCTCAATGAAGAACTGGCAGCTATGGAAGAACGCCATGGGGCCGGGGCGGGCATATTTACGCAGGCTGGAACATACGCTCCGACTTTAGGAGTGCTCGGAGCGGTTGTCGGACTGATCTCGGCTCTTGGAAACATGGAGGATACCGACGCGCTCGGCCAGGCCATTTCAGCTGCGTTCGTAGCCACGCTGATGGGAATCTTTACAGGATACGTGCTTTGGCATCCATTTGCGAATAAGTTAAAGCGAAAGTCAAAGCAGGAAGTGAAAGTAAAAGAAATGATGATTGAAGGGATTCTCTCTATTTTAGAAGGAGAAGCGCCGCGCGTGCTGGAGCAAAAGCTGGCTTCTTACTTGCCTGCAGAGGAAAAGAAAAAGCTATTGGAAGAGAGTGTAGAGGCCAATGGCTAAAGGAAGAAGAAAGAAGCACGAAGAAGATCACGTAGATGAATCATGGCTCATTCCTTATGCCGATATTTTGACCTTGCTGCTAGCGCTGTTTATTGTGCTATTTGCTTCAAGTTCAGTAGACGTGAAGAAATTTCAAATGATTTCCCAGTCTTTTAATAGCGTGTTAGGAGGCGGGACGGGCGTGATGGAATATCCGAGTCCCGTTCCTCCCGAGTCGATGAAGGACGGGGAAGTGGAAGAGGGCAGCAAGAAAGAGACAAGCGGCCTTGGAAAGCAAGACCGTCAAGAACTCTCAGAAATGCAAAAGAATATTTCAAAATATATTGAGAAGAACAACTTGCAGGGCAAAGTTCAAACTGCATTAAACGGTGAAGGGCTGCTCTTAAGAATTCGGGACAATGTATTATTTGATTCCGGAGTGGCTGAAATTCGCCCGGAGGAAATTCGGTCTGCCCGGGAAATCTCCCGGCTGTTGGAAATGGACCGGCCCCGCAATATCATTATTAGCGGCCATACGGATAATGTGCCGATCAAAAATGCCAACTTTGACTCCAACTTTGAGCTGAGCGCAATGCGTGCTGTGAATTTCATGAAGGTTATTTTGGAGAACAAAAACCTTGACCCTCGCTTGTTCAGCGCCAAGGGATATGGGGAGTATCAGCCCGTCGCTTCCAACCGCACAAGTATTGGAAAAGCGCGAAACCGCCGGGTGGAAATTCTGATTTTGCCCCAAGGAGAAAAAGAAATGAACGGGAAGCAAGCAGGCTGAACCTGATTTTTCAGGTTCAGCTTTTTTGTGTTTAAGCGCAGCAAGCAAGGGTAAAAAACAATAACAAATAAAGAAGGAGGCGTTGGTTTGGAGAATTTCGTCGAATGGATTGAAAGTTTTTCAGCCTGGCTTTGGGGACCGCCACTGATCACCGTACTGGCCTTATCAGGGATTTATATGACCGTGAAGCTAGGTTTTTTTCAATTCAGGTATCCGATATATATCTTTCAGCAAACATTAGGAAGCATCTTCAAAAAGCCTAAAGGAGAAGGAACCGTCACCCCTCTGCAAGCATTGACCTCTGCTTTATCCTCCACCATTGGAGCCGCAAATATTGTTGGTGTTCCTGCAGCTATTATGTTCGGCGGACCGGGAGCCGTCTTTTGGATGTGGGTGATCGCCATTGTGGGCATGGCTCTAAAGTTTTCAGAGAGTGTATTGGCTGTTCACTACCGCGAGAAAAACGAGAACGGAGAGTTTGTGGGCGGACCGATGTATTATATGACCAAAGGCTTAAATATGAAGTGGCTGGGGATTTGGTTTTCATTCGCGTTAATGATTGAATTGATTCCAAGCCTGATGGTGCAAGGAAATTCAGTCGCTTCAACTGTGAAGCAAACCTTTGAGATTGATGGGCTGTACACGGGCATCGTGATCGCGGTGATTACCGCGCTAGTTGTTTTTGGAGGCATTAAAAGAATCGGAAAAGTGACAGAAGTATTCGTTCCAATTATGGCGCTCATTTATTTAGGCGGAGCATTTGCCATACTTCTCATTAATCTGGATCAGGTTCCTGCTGTATTGGAATTAATCTTTGTCCACGCTTTCCAGCCGATGTCAGCTGTCGGCGGATTTGCCGGCGCGGCTGTTGCTGAAACAATTCGCTGGGGCTTTGCCAGAGGGTTATATTCCAATGAAGCAGGACTGGGAACCGCACCGATTGCCCATGCCGCTGCCACAACCGATCACCCGGTGCGCCAAGGATTCTGGGCGATTATTGGAATTGTTATTGATACGCTCGTCATTTGTTCAGCGACCGCTTTCGTTATTCTTTCAACAGGAGTGTGGAAGCAAGGGGGAGCGGCTGATCAGACCTCCGCTTTAACGACCATTGCCTTTACGGAAAGTTTCGGTCGCTTTGGCAGCTATTTAGTCACCATTTCTTTAGTCTTCTTCGTGCTGTCCACGATTATTGTCGTTGTGTTCTATGGAGCGAAACAAGCGGAATTTCTGTTTAATTTAAAAGTAGCGCAAGCCATTAAAGTAGTCTATCTAGCGGCGATCATTTTCGGTTCAATCGGAGCTGCGAAAACAATCTGGTCATTTCTTGATTTAGCCTTGGCTTCCATTTTGTTGCCTAATATTCTGGCTGTGCTGCTATTAAGCGGTAAGGTAAAAGAATTGAAGGATGAGTTTTTTACTTCGAGAAAGTATTATTTAAAAGACGTTGAGGATGAAAAAGCGAGTTAATCCATGAGGTTTAATTTGAATGCAACCGGGAAAAGTATAAAGCGGGTAGAAGGATAATAAAGAAAGGGGTTCTAATCATGGGAAAGAAAATTGCCGTATTAGTTACAGACATGTTTGAGGATTCAGAGTACACAGAGCCTGTGAAAGCCTTTAAGGAAGCCGGCCATGAAATTGTTAACATCGAGAAGCAAGCTGGAAAAACTGTGACAGGCAAGCAAGGAAAAGACACGGTCACCATAGACAAAGGCATTGATCAAGCATCACCGAACGAGTTTGACGCTCTGTTGCTGCCGGGCGGTTTTTCTCCTGATCAGCTCCGCGCAGACGATCGCTTTGTTACATTCACGAAAGCCTTTATGGATGCGAAGAAGCCTGTATTCGCGATCTGCCACGGCCCGCAGCTGCTGATTACAGCTAAAGCATTAGAAGGCCGCGACGCTACAGGCTACAAATCCATTAAAGTAGACATGGAGTATGCGGGCGCCAACTACCATGATCAAGAAGTCGTCGTTTGCCAAAATCAATTAGTGACAAGCCGAACACCAGATGATCTTCCAGCGTTTAACCGTGAATCACTGAAGCTTCTGGAAAAATAAGGACTTAAAAAAGCCGGCGGAGAGCCGGCTTTTTTGTATGAGCATCCGAAACGGATGATCGCTTCAATTATTTTTTTAAATTTCCCAGTTCTTCGGCGATGGCTTGCATTTCGCTTGGGCTGAAATTGCTTTTGCGCTTAACCATTTCATAAAGGTCTTTTAAATCTTCATAGGAAGATTCATTAAAATGCTCCGCCTTAACAGCGCCTACATTCACCATGCGCAGCTTGGACGTGATTTGGTCAATCATATATTCAATATTTTCTGGCGACTTAACAGAAAGATCCACGTGCTTGTTCATCCTCTCCCAATCGTTTGATAACATCATTTCATTTTTTTAGTTTGTTGTCAATTGGCTGGCGGCAAGCAATGAAAGAGATCAGCACGGCGCTGACCTCTTTCATTGCTTAAGCGGCCATGTTTTTGTTTTTTTCTTCTTTAATGGCTTTAAGAATATGCTTCGTTTCATGAATGACGACCCCGGAAAGACCGACAATTCCTACTAGGTTAGGGAAGGCCATTAACCCGTTCATAATATCCGCGAATGTCCACACGACCTTCAGGCTTGTAATTGCCCCGATAAAGACAGCCGCCACAAAGACAATGCGATAATATTTCACAACATTTTTGCTAAAGAGGTAAGAGAAGCATTTCTCTCCGTAATAAGACCAGCCAATAATCGTAGAAGAGGCAAAAAACAATAAACCAAGAGCGACGACGTAAGAGCCGGCTGAACCGAGGAACATTTCAAAGGAGGCGGTGGTTAACTCGCTTCCTTCCAGCCCGCTGTTATATTTTCCTGCAAGAACGATCGTTAATCCTGTAATGGAACAAATCAGAATGGTGTCAATAAACACCTGAGTCATCGAAACGAGCGCTTGACGCGCAGGCATATCCGTTTTAGCGGCAGCAGCAGCGATTGGAGCTGATCCGAGACCAGCTTCGTTGGAGAAGACCCCGCGCGCTACCCCGTAGCGGATCACCGTTCCAATCGCTCCTCCGGCCACAGCCTCGCCTGAGAAGGCATCTGTGAAGATGAGACGAAAGGCGGCTGGAAGCTCACTGATATTCATTACTAAAATAATGATGCCGGCAATTAAATAAAATCCTGCCATAATCGGCACAAAGAAAGCGGTCACCCGCCCAATGCTTTTAATTCCCCCAAGCAGTACAAGGGCGGTGAAGGCTAAAAGAACGACACCTGTTATCCATGCGGGCACGTTAAACGTAGATTTCACGACTCCGGCCACAGCATTCGCCTGTACCAGATTCCCGATGCCAAAGGCTGCTATCGCCCCGAACAGGGCAAACGTAACGCCGAGCCATTTTTGTTTTAATCCGCGTTCTAAATAATACATCGGCCCCCCTGACATCTCACCGTCCGCGTCCTGCACTCTGTATTTAACGGCCAGCACAGCTTCTGCATACTTAGTGGCCATCCCGAAAAAGGCGCTGAGCCACATCCAAAAAATAGCCCCGGGTCCCCCGATGATCACGGCCGTTGCTACGCCGACAATATTTCCTGTGCCAACGGTGGCTGCCAAAGCGGTCATTAGGGCTTGGAAGTGGGAAATATCTCCTTCTGAATCCTTATCTTGTTGCTTGCCGAACGCCAGCTTTAGCGAGTAGGGAAGCAACTTCATTTGCAGAAAGCCTAGGCGGATGGTCAAGTAAATGCCTGTTCCTACAAGAAGAAGGAGAAGTGGGGGTCCCCAAATAAACCCGCTAATCTTTTCGAGCACTGCAAGAATTTTCTCCTGATTCATATGATCACTCCTTTTTTATAATTATATAAGAATATTCTGAAAATACTAGTCTTTTGTGCTTTCGGATATACGTTTATTATATTTTTGTGAAAAATGACAAAGTAAATGATAGGGAAGCGTTTCTTGTATTACGATAAACATAGGAAAGAGATTTTCAATTATGAAAAGGAAGGAGAAATATGACGAAAGAGAGAATACTTAAATGTTATTCTTATATAGAGAAGGTGATGGAATGATCAAAGTACTGTTTGTTTGTCTGGGGAATATTTGCCGGTCGCCGATGGCTGAAGCGATGTTTCGGGATTTGTTAAAGAGGGAAAGATTAGAGCATATTATTGCAGTGGATTCTGCTGGAACAGGTCACTGGCATATTGGCGAACCTCCTCATAAAGGTACGTTGGATGTTTTGAACAAGAATGGAGTAAATAGCGAGGGGCTGAAGGCTAGACAGCTGGTGGAGGAAGACGCTGAGCGGTTTCATTACATTGTAGCGATGGATGCGGACAATGTTATACATATTAAACAGAAGTTTGCTTTAAGCCGCCATCAGAAGGTGTTCAAGCTGTTGGATTTAGTGGATGATGCCGAAACAACCGATGTGCCGGATCCTTATTATACAGGCAACTTTGAAGAGGTGTACCGATTAATTCAAAAAGGAAATGAAGCGCTCCTGCGGAAAATTAAACGGGAGCATGATCTAAACTAATCGCTACAACGTGAATCTTCAAACAGCGGGGCTTCTCCCGCTATTGAAAAGAAGAACAAAGGCTAACTCTTGTTACAGCGCCTTTGTCGCCTGCATCAGCTTATATGCGGGATAACAGAAAAATTGATAGAAGGGATGATTGAAATGGGGAAAGGTAAATTCTTTGCTGGTATGGCCATTGGTGCCGTTGTAGGAGGGCTTATAACGCTGACGGATCGGCAGACAAGGTCGGAGATGAAGGAGTACGGAAAGCATGTGTATCATCTGGCGAAAAACCCTCAGCAAATTGCTGATTCTTCAAAAGCGGTCATTGAGAAGTCGAAAGAAATGTTTCAGCAGGTCAATGAAGATGTCGGCTTCATTCGCGACAAGGTAGACAGTTTAATGGACTTGTCCCCTCAAGTGAAGGACCTAGTTGATGAAACGAAAGCGGCTTTTGTTCCTAATATGAAGAAAGAGGATATAGCATCTGATCATTCGGCAATGAATGAATAAGGAGGCGATGATTTGGCGTTCAGTAAAGAGGATGCAAGGATATTTTTCAAGCATTTATTTTATAGGGTCAAAGAATCTGATGCTTCGGATATTGCCGCTCAAATGGCTTACTTTTTTCTGTTAGCGCTGTTTCCTTTGTTAATCTTTACGGTTACACTGTTTGCATATTTGCCGATTAACCAGGCAGATTTGTTCTTACTTATTGAAGACATTGCACCGAAGGATACGATTGAAATGATTCGCCATACAATGGATGAAGTATTAGCGAACCGCAGCGGCGGTCTTTTGTCATTTGGTATTATTGCGACCATTTGGTCAGCTTCTAACGGAATGAATGCTGTCATTAAAGGGTTAAATCACGCTTATGACGTCGAGGAAACGCGGCCGTTTTATTTGAGCAGGGGCATGTCGGTTCTGCTCACGCTCGCTTTGATTGTAGTTGTTGCGGCCGCGCTGGTCCTGCAGGTTTTTGGCAAACAAATAGGTGTATTCGCCGCCGATTATTTAGGAGCGTCCGAGCAGTTTCTGGAGCTTTGGAACTGGCTTCGCTGGCTGGCATTGCCGCTTTTATTATTGATCGTCTTTGTGGGGCTGTATTATTTGGCTCCCAACGTTCAAATTCAATGCATTACCGTATTGCCGGGAGCGCTATTCGCTTCTATTGGCTGGGTCGTTGTTTCCCTCGGCTTTTCCTTCTATGTTAATAACTTTGGCAACTACACAGCCACATACGGGAGCATCGGTGGCATCATTGTTCTGATGATTTGGTTCTATCTCTCTGCTTTAATCATCTTAATCGGCGGGGAAATCAACGCCCTCAGAAATGATCAAAAAGCCGATAGCTAAAAAGAATGAGATGGAAGAGAGAACAAAGAGGCGGGGGCTGTCCAATAAATTTTTTCAATTCAGCACACCCGAAAGAAAACTTAAGAATTGGAACCGCCCCTCCATGGTTAGAGTGTATCTTACAATGGAGGGGCGGTTCAGTTTGGTTTTGTTTTTGAGTTGGGATAGCATGTTCTGAACGGCTTTTAGAGAGATTCGCTTTATCCCGCTAAGCTGTCCGATGGAGTTGACAAAGGCGCTGCAGCAGGCTGTTGCGATGAACAGCGGTGAGGGAAGAACCACCGCTGTTTAACGACTCATTTTATTTTAATAGCCGCAATCCGTTCAGGATCACCAGGATCGTGCTTCCTTCGTGGCCGATTACGCCGAATGGCAAGTCGACGATTTGAAAAAAGTTCGAAATGATCAGCAGCATAATTACAGATATAGAAAAGACAATGTTTTGCTTCACGATGCGCTTCATTTTCTTGGAAAGCCGAATGGCTTCCGCTATCTTAGGGAGATCATTTTTCATTAAGACGATATCCGCGGTCTCCAAGGCGACGTCTGAGCCTTCTCCCATGGCTATGCCGACATGAGCGGTGGCAAGAGCCGGAGCATCGTTGATCCCATCACCAACCATGGCGGTTGTTCCGTGGTCTTTGATGACTTGTTTTAAGTGCGTAACTTTATGTTCCGGCAAGCAATCAGCAATGAAGCTATCCAGATGAGCTTCCTCGGCAATGGCTTTGGCTGTTTTTTCATTATCACCTGTCAGCATAATGGTATAGACGCCTTCTTGTTTTAGGAGATCAAGCGCCCATTTCGTTTCTTCACGGATTAAGTCTTTAAAGGCAATAACAGCGGCGATTCCTTGCTCATCGGCAACGAACACAGTCGTTTTGCCTGATTCGGCAAGCTGCTTTGCCCTTCCGGAAGCGAAGGAGAATGCTTCTTCGCGGCCGACAAAATCCGCTTTTCCGATCTTCCATTCCTTTGCATCCACCATTCCTTTCACTCCCCAGCCGGATACATCCTCTAAATGATCCGGAGAAGAATAGTCCACTTGCTGCTGGTGGGCGTAGCGGACTACGGCTTGTGCCAGCGGGTGGTTGGACTGGCTTTCAATCGACGCGACGGCACTTAGCAGCAGCTGTTTATCCAGCCCCTCACGAACGATCATATCTGTTACCTGCGGTTTTCCCTGCGTTAAGGTGCCGGTTTTATCAAAGGCAATGGCCCTTACGTTCGTCAGGTTTTCTAAATGCACGCCTCCTTTAAATAAAATTCCGTTCCGCGCTCCTTTTGAAATAGCGGAGAGTGTTGCCGGCATAATGGAAGCGACGAGTGCGCATGGTGAAGCGACCACAAGCAGCACCATTGCCCGATAAAATGTTTCAGTCCAGCTCCAGCCGAGCGCATAATGCGGCAGAAACATCATTAGACCGACAACAGCCAGCACTGCTTTGACATAAGTGCCTTCAAACTTTTCGATAAATAATTGAGAGGGTGATTTCTCGCTTTGAGCCGATTGTACAAGCTCGATGATTTTTTGGAACAAGGTTTCACTGGAATTTTTAGTTACTTCGATATAAATGGATCCGGTGATATTGACCGTTCCGGCGAACACCTCTTCATTCGTCTCTTTGGAAACGGGAATGGATTCGCCTGTGATGGCCGCTTCATCCAATGTTGTATGCCCTTTGATAATTTCTCCATCCGCAGGTATGCGCTCCCCGGGCTTGACGAGAATCGTGTCGCCAACGGCCAAGGAGGACACGTGAACTTTTTCTTCTCTGCCATTTGTTATCCGCAAAGCTTCTTCCGGCTGCATTTCCATCAGGGAAGAAATTTCTTTTTGGCTTTTATTTAGTGTATAGGTTTCCAGCGCACCGCTAACGGCAAATATAAAAATGAGAATCGCGCCTTCCGTCCAGTAGCCGATGATTGCTGAGCCGATCGCAGCGAAAATCATTAGCATTTCAACATTCAATTCTTTATTGGCGATCGTTTCTTCTATTCCTTCTTTTGCTTTGGCGAATCCCCCAATGACAAAAGCGGATAAGTAGCTGGAAATCGCCGCTGCTTGCAGGCCGTTCTTTTCTAATAGCCACCCAGTTAGAATGAGCAAACCGCTGAATAAGGCGGCAATGAGTTCGGCATGGGGCATTAGACTCTCGATCCAGCGAGGGTGTTTCTGTTCTTTAATGTGCGAAGCTTTCACTTGTGCATCCATATGTTTAATCCTCCTAATTGAAATTTATTTGAGTTAATTGATAATAATAATCAAAGTTAGTTCAGTGGTTATAACTGAAAATTATTATCAAATGGCGTAAAATAGGTGTTTCTTAAATAAAATATCTTTTTTATTAATTTATAATTATTATAATGTAGATCATCTTACCATATTCGAGAAGAAAAGAAAAGCTTTTGATAGCCCCTTTATTTTCCTAACAAAGAGGGAGGACGGAAAGAAAGGAGATCAGTTGTGATATCGCGCAGCTGCTGAAGAATGAACAGGAACGGATTGTTGAACAATAAGGAAAATGGGGTATGTAAAGTAAAGGAAGAAAGCCGTCCCGTTTTTTTCATGAGCGCACTGAGATGCAGACAGAGAATCCATATCCTGCATATACCCAAACTGTTCGGAACTGCCTGAAGCAGCTTACGAAGGATTAGGCTTTGCTTTTCATCAGTGCGTGATGAAGAAGACCCCATTTCACGTTAAATTGAAGGAGGGATATCTTATGAACAAAATATTTGGAGGAATTGTACTGCTGGGTGTGCCATTATCGGTTGCCGGTTCATTGATGCATTGGCCCAGCTTAGTAATGTTCGTCATTTACTGTGTGACGATCATAGCCTTATCAAGCTTCATGGGACGGGCCACTGAAAGCTTAGCGATTGTAGCGGGCCCAAGAATCGGCGGATTACTGAATGCTACATTCGGAAATGCTGTGGAATTAATTATCTCCATCTTCGCTTTAAAAGCAGGATTAGTGGAAGTGGTTCTTGCTTCACTAACCGGATCGGTTTTAGGAAACTTACTGCTTGTAGCCGGGCTTTCCTTCTTTTTGGGTGGAATTAAATTTAAGCGCCAAACATTTAGTGTCCATGATGCCAGACATAACTCCGGGTTATTAATGTTTGCGGTGATCGTCGCTTTCGTTATTCCTGAAATCTTTTCAATGTCCATGAATGATTCAGAAACGCTGACATTAAGCATCGGAATTTCCATTATCTTAATAGCACTCTATTTGGCTGCGCTGTTCTTTAAACTGGTCACCCATCGAGGCGTCTATGTTTCAAAGAAGAAAGAAGGAAATGCAGTTGAGAAATCCCAAGAGGAGCCTGAGTGGTCAAAAGGCAAAGCGCTCGGCATTCTTCTGGTGGCTACATTGGCTGTAGCTTATGTGTCAGAGGGGCTTGTTCATACATTTGAATCGGTTGGCGAAAGCTTCGGCTGGTCTGAGCTATTTATTGGGGTTATTATCGTGGCGATTGTAGGAAATGCCGCTGAGCATGCTTCCGCCATCATTATGGCGATGAAAAACAAAATGGATATTGCCGTGGAGATCGCGGTCGGCTCCACTTTGCAAATTGCTATGTTTGTGGCGCCCGTGCTCGTTTTATTATCCTTATTCTTTCCTCAAACAATGCCGCTCGTGTTCACTGTGCCAGAGTTAGTGTCCATGGTGACAGCGGTGCTGTTGGCGATTGTGATCTCCAACGATGGAGAAACGAATTGGTTTGAGGGCTTAACCTTGCTGGCGGCCTATTTCATCATGGGAATCGGCTTTTACTTATTGTAATGAATAGAAGCTGCTGCTGACATTGCGTCTGCAGCGGTTTTTTTATGGGGATCGGCTTTTCAGCTTTTTGAATTCATGGATAAGAAAAAACACTCAGGTGTAAACTATGCAAAAAAGAATGCTTGGAGGAACTGACATCATGAAAATCATCCGTTTGCTTTTGGCTGCTGCGGCAGTCTTTGCTTTCACCGGATTAGGAGAGTTTGCCGCCGCAGCCAAGAAGGAAGACAAACCTTCTTTGCCAATCCCTCCTTCGGTTAAGGACCTATCACAAGATAATACTTATTTAAACGAGGAGCAGGAACTATCTGATTTGCAGCCGAGTGAGTTGACGAAGGAATTATTAAGCACATCGAAAGCGAAGATCACCAATCCCCGGCTTATCCGCATGCTGAATGAAACATCGGTCAATAAATCGCTCTTTTCCATTGGCATGAGGGCAACGGTCTTTTTGGGAGAGTGGCCGCTGTCATACAGCTCAGATGAAACAAGCGCTAATTGGGAGTACCAAAAGGTTAATACGAATTTCTTTGATAATCGCGCCGGAAAAAGCATCTATCAAATGCATTATGTTCAAGAAGCACATAAAACAGTGAGGGGAGGGCTGTCCGTTAAGCTTCCCCGCTCGGAGGAAGTCAAGCAGATGGTACTAAAGGAAGCGATCCAGCGCACGAATTTGCCTTTAGCGTATGCAACAAGTATTGGAAACGGCACCAAGCAAAATGATATTTATAATGTGGCTCCGAAAACAGCTGGATATTTAAGCGCTTTTGCTCCGGCCATTCATGAAAAAGGACGGGTCGCTTATGGAGAAGTATTCCTGGTACTGACCGGCAGCAAACGGGCTCTCGTGATCAAAAATATGACGACGAAAAAGGTGAGCGCATGGATTCCGATCAGCAATCACCTGTCCTTCAGTTTCCGCTCAGTGCGCCAGCCGTAAAAAATGAATAGGTGAAATTAAAAGCATTGAAATGGATGAGGGAATCAGCTAACATGAAATGGAACTTTTCCTGCATTTGAATAGAAAGGGGCCAATCCATTTTGAAGCCAATCACAGACAAATCATCACAAATCACTTATTTAAAGGAAAGATTGAATATATTTCTGGAAGTGCTCGATTCCATGGATCCGGCGGATACAGATTTAGAAGACATCGACCGCCTGCTTCAAATGATTGATGATATTGAAACGAAGTGTGAACAATTTAAAGTTCGTTAAGAAAACAAAAAAGGCTGATCCGGCAACAGCGGATTCAGCTTTTTTTTGGCATTCCACTAAAGCGGGTGCGAGTGATGGCGAAATGATAGCGTTTTCGGCTGGGAAATCTCCACTGCAATTTTTTCTTTTAAAGCGATGAAGTGAGGGCTATAATGAACAATGAGGGTAATTATATACAAAGCATGAGGGGGATCACAATGAATCTAGAAAACTTGCAGAAAAGCATGTATCAATTAATCGTGGAAACATCCACCAATTTGCCGAAAGATGTGCGCCGCGCGATTAAAGCTGCTGTCATTCGTGAAAACGCTGGCACAAGTGCGGCGATGAGTCTTGCTACCATTACGAATAATATTCAGATGGCCGATGACAATATCTCTCCTATTTGCCAAGATACCGGAATGCCGACATTTAAAGTGAAAACACCTGTAGGAGCCAATCAGCTAGAAATTAAAGAAGCCATTCATCAGGCGCTTGTGCAAGCGACGAAAGATGGGAAGCTGCGCCCTAACTCTGTTGATTCATTAACGGGAAAGAACAGCGGGGATAATCTGGGTGCTGGAACCCCTGTCATTAAGTTTGAACAATGGGAAAACGATTACATAGATGCCCGTCTCATTTTAAAAGGCGGCGGCTGCGAAAATAAAAATATTCAATACAGCCTGCCATGTGAATTAGAGGGCTTGGGAAGAGCCGGCCGTGACCTTGACGGAATTCGCAAATGCATTATGCATGCCGTCTACCAAGCTCAAGGACAAGGATGCAGCGCAGGATTTATCGGCGTCGGTATCGGCGGCGACCGCACATCCGGCTATGAGCTGGCCAAGAACCAGCTCTTCCGCCATGTGGATGATGTCAATCCGAATGAAGATTTGCGCAAGCTTGAAGAATATATTATGAAACATGCAAACGAGCTCGGAATCGGTACGATGGGATTTGGCGGAGAAACGACGCTGCTTGGCTGCAAAATTGGTGCCATCAACCGCTTGCCGGCAAGTTTCTTCGTTTCCGTTGCTTACAACTGCTGGGCATTTCGTCGCCTCGGCGTAAAGGTTCATGCCGAAACGGGAGATATTCAGGAATGGCTGTATCAGGAAGGCGAAAAACTGTCGTTTGAACAGCCCGCTGAAGCGCCGAAAGAAGAAAAGCGTGTGATCACATTGCAAGCGCCTATCACAGAAGAACAAATTCGCCAGCTCAAGGTGGGCGATATAGTTCGAATAAATGGAAGAATGTACACCGGCCGTGACGCGATCCATAAATATTTAATGGATCACGATGCGCCGGTAGATTTAAACGGACAAGTGATTTATCATTGCGGCCCAGTGATGCTGAAGGATGAAGACGGCCAATGGCATGTGAAAGCAGCCGGTCCAACCACATCCATTCGCGAGGAGCCTTATCAAGGCGACATCATGAAGAAATTCGGCATACGCGCCGTCATTGGAAAAGGCGGCATGGGACCGAAAACATTAGCAGCTCTTCAAGAGCATGGCGGCGTCTACCTAAACGCGATCGGCGGAGCCGCTCAGTACTACGCGGACTGCATTCAATCGGTTGACGGCGTAGACTTGATGGAATTCGGCATTCCAGAAGCCATGTGGCATCTGCAAGTCGAAGGCTTCACCGCTGTCGTAACCATGGACTCCCATGGCAACAGCCTGCACGCTTCCGTTAATCAATCATCTTTAGAAAAGCTTGCTCAATTCAAAGAACCAGTATTCAACTAATGATTCACATATACGGTCGTCCCATCACTTGATGGGGCGACTTTTTGCTTGGAACGCCCATAAAGGCAACCTCCAAACAAGGAAGGCACTGAAAAGGTGATGGCTTTGACATCATAATATGCAGCTTAATCCCTTTACAGCAGGTGACGAACTCCTTTTTGTGATGAAGGCTGCTTTTTCAGCGGACTTCTTTTAATTCCGTATCGCAGCGGCCTGTTGCATTTCTTTATCGTCTGCATCGTGCAGGTCTGGAAAAATCGTCCATATAGCTGCCTTTTTCTCTAGCTTAGAGTTTTGATTAAGGCATGTTACATGCGGGATAAAGGCTGAAACTAGGGCAAGGAATGAATCCTAAAAAAACAGCTTGTCTGTTTGTTAAGCAATTCGTCTGCCAGAGCTGTTTCCCCGGATATTCAATGCCAAATTTTTCATCGAACTTTTTTCATGATGATCGGATATTTATTCTGTTTCGATCGAAACTAAAGGAAAAGAGCAAAGGAAGATGATTATGAAATGGTTGCTGCACGTCCTGCTGATTTCTTCTCTTCTTACTGTCCAGGCGCTTCCGGCACATGCTGTATCCAATCAAGCGATTCATTGGGGGCTGAAAAAAGCAAGCAATGAACAGCCGGCAGAAGCAGGGAAGGAACTGGATGATTTGTTGGGGAAGTATGGAGCGTTTTATAAAGGAGATCCAAAGGAAAAGGTCGTTTATTTAACTTTTGATAACGGATATGAGAATGGGTATACAGCGAGCATCCTCGATACGCTGAAGAAAGAAAAAGTTCCTGCGACTTTTTTCGTCACCGGCCATTATTTAAAAAGTGCTTTCGATCTGGTCAAAAGGATGAACAAGGAGGGACATATTATTGGCAATCACTCCTGGAATCATCCGGATTTAACGCAAGTACATGATGAAAAATTAAAGGAAGAACTAAAGATGGTAAAGGAAAAAACGGCGCAGCTAACGAAGCAAAAAGAGATGAAATATTTGCGCCCGCCAAGGGGAATCTTGAGCGAAAGAACATTAAAGCTAGCCAAAGATGAAGGCTACACGCATGTGATGTGGTCGCTGGCCTATGTGGATTGGCAAACGAATCAGCAAAAGGGCTGGAAGTATGCCTATGACAACATCATGGCGCAAATCCATCCCGGAGCAGTCCTTTTGCTGCATACCGTTTCTAAAGACAATGCTGAAGCGTTGCCCCAAGCCATTAAAGACTTGAAAAAACGCGGATACCGTTTTGAAAGCCTGGATCACTATACGAATAAACAAAAGAAATAGGGACTGCTTCAGGCAGCCCTGTTTTTTTGGCTGTTTTTCGTTATACTAATGGGTAGTAGAAAAGAGGAAGTGACGTAATGAAGCAGCAAGATCAAATGAAATTAAAAGTAAAGCAAAGCTTTCCTTTGACCATTAAACGACTGGGAATCAACGGGGAGGGAGTCGGGTATTTTAAACGGAAGGTGGTATTCGTTCCGGGCGCCCTCCCTGGGGAAGAAGTCGTCGTCGAAGCCACGAAAGTGCATCCCAAATTTGCAGAAGGGAAAATTAAGAAAATCAGAAAAGCTTCTTCGCACAGAACAGCGCCGCCATGTCCCGTATACGAGCAATGCGGCGGCTGCCAGCTGCAGCACCTCGCTTACGAGCAGCAGCTGAAAGAAAAGAAAGACATTGTGATTCAATCGTTCGAACGCCATACCAAGCTGGATGTCGACAGCCTGCAAATTCGGGACACCATAGGAATGGAGCATCCTTGGAAGTACCGCAATAAAAGCCAATTTCAAACAGGCAAACACGAGGGAAAAGTCATCGCCGGCCTATACAGCCTAAACTCTCACCGGCTGATCGATATTCCCGAATGCATCGTCCAGCAGCCCAAGATCAATGAGGTGCTTACAACAGTAAAGAATATCCTCCAGGATGTAAATATCTCTATTTATGATGAGAAGAAAAACAAAGGCGCTGTGAAAACGATCGTCACCCGCATAGGAGTGAACACCGGCCAGATTCAAGTCGTGCTGATCACCGCAACGAAGGAGCTTCCAAAAAAAGACCTGATCATCAATGAAATCAAGAAGCGCCTCCCAGAAGTCCGCTCCATTATTCAAAATATTAATCCGAAAAAAACATCTTTAATTTTTGGGGAGAAAACGATTACGCTGGCAGGGGAAGAGACCATTGAAGAACAGCTGGGTGACTACACCTATGCCTTATCCGCCCGGGCCTTTTTCCAGCTGAATCCCGAACAAACAGTTAAGCTGTACAATGAGGTGAAAAAAGCAGCCCAGCTTTCAGGAACCGAGAAGATCGTCGATGCTTATTGCGGCTCGGGAACCATTGGCCTCTGGGTTGGAAAAGACGCCGCAGAAATTCGCGGAATGGACGTCATCGCCGAATCCATTGAAAACGCCCGCCAAAACGCCGCCGCTTACGGAATGAACGCCCTCTATCAAGTGGGCACCGCCGAAGAATGGCTGCCCAAATGGCTGAAACAGGGCTGGCACCCCGATGTCGTCATCGTCGATCCGCCACGCACAGGATGCGACTCTGCCTTCCTCAGCACCATCAAGCAAATAAAGCCAACACGCTTTGTTTATGTCTCATGCAACCCCTCCACATTGGCGAAAGACATCCAGCAGCTAAGCTCCATTTACAAAGTGGAGTATATCCAGCCGGTGGACATGTTTCCGCATACAGCGCACGTTGAGTGTGTGGTCTTGATGTCTAGGGTGGAGAAATAAGGCTTTGATAAATAAAGGATTTTCAAGGTTGGAGGATTTTCTGCCTGATTTCTGGCAGTACCTTTTAACCTTGAAAATCCTTATTTTTATTTATTGAGGAAACATATCAACTGCCCTGAAAGCGATAGGGTTGAGTTGATAGATTAGATTTTTTTATGGGGTTGAGGAGACAGGATAGATGTGCCTTTTTACTATTCTTATTCTTTTTCAATATTCTCTAAGGATTGATCTTTGTGAGTTTTTGGTCTGTATGTTGCATTAAAGACCATATCCAACAACCACTTCTTAAAGGATTGATTATTTTTGTTACGTTTATCGCTTTCAAATGCTTCATACAGTTCCATGCCAGTTGAGATTGTATTCATAATTGCCTCAATCGTAGCACGGTCACTTTCGTCACGTGCGTTTTGAGCGTCAGAGAATTTCATGGCATTTTGATAAGCTTCATCTCGGCTAACTATATCTGGCAAATCAGCAACTTGGCGGCGGATTCGATCCTCATCTGTCCAATCACAATCACCCCATATGTCATGAAAAGTTTGAAGAATGTGTGTCAGTGTATCTAATTCTGGAACGTGTATTCCTACATCAGTGCTTACTGGTACTGGATCGATTTCTACATTTTCATCAGCAAGGGTAATTGACATTGTTTCCTGTGCAACTACTCGGTAGCTTTCTAAATCTACACTTTCTAAAATGCCTTCTGATAAATCATCCTCATTATTTGGACTTGGCAGCTTGTTAATGAGAAGATTTAAAAATATAGATAATTTCTCCCAATCAACAGAGCCGTATGGCAATATAGCTGATAGGAAGTTATAAGTACGAACAAACCTCTTGGCACTGCTCTTGAATAAGATTTGTTCTTCTGTTTCTAAGCCTTTATAGTTTTCTACACAGGAGTCCAAAATTGGATCTAGCTTATCTCTTTCAGCATTATTAAGATATAACTCTACAAAAGTATCAACTTGTTGTTTTGTATAAACCTGCAAAGGCTCCATTTCATCAATCAAATCATTTAGTTTGTTTACATCTGTTTCACCAGAAAGAATAGTGGTCTTGTAATACTTTTCAAAAGCACTCTTGATATCTTCTGGATCATTCGCAAAGTCTAAAATAAATGTATCGTTTTTACCATTATAGGAACGATTAAGCCTAGATAGTGTTTGTACAGCTTTAATATCTGCTAGTTTTTTATCTACATACATGGTATGTAGCAGAGGCTCATCATAACCTGTTTGAAACTTATTGGCGACAATTAAAAAGCGATATGGTTCTTTCTTAAACATTTTTTCTATTTTTGTGCTAGGAAAACCATTGAGAGAAGCTTCATTTACTGTTTGCCCTTCCCAAACAACATCACCGGAAAACGCTATTATGGCTTTGTACTGACTTTTACGTTCTTTTAAAGAACGATTAATTGCATGATAATATTCTATAGCTCGTTTGATTTCACTAGTCACAACCATAGCCCTAGCTTTACCACCAATTTTCATTTGTACATCAGTGTGAAAATGTTCTACCATAATATTAGCTTTTTCTTGAATAGCAAATTCATTCGATTCAACGAAGTACTTAAGACGGCTCTGAGCACGTTTTTTATCAAATAGGGGGTCATCCTCTACGGTTTTGATAATATGATAATAACTTTGGTATGGCGTATAATATTTTAATACGTCCAAAATAAATTTTTCTTCAATAGCTTGTTTCATTGTATAAATATAATGTGGTCTTGCTTTTCTTGTACCGTCCTCGTTATAGACTGGCTTACCATTCTCATCGACTAAAGGCATACCGAACATCTCAAGTGTCTTGTTTTTTGGTGTGGCAGTAAAGGCAAAATAGCTGGCGTTAGAAGCCATCTTTTTACCTTCGATTAAACTATTGATTTTATCTTCAACTGTATCATCTTCGCTATAAACATTACCAGAAAGAACAATATTCATTTTAGCAGAGAGACTGCCATTTTGACTAGAATGGGCCTCATCAATAATTATGGCAAACTTACTATTTTTGTGGATATTAGTAATGTCGTCTAGAATAAATTGAAACTTGTGCACAATTGTGATTATAATTTTTTTACCCTCATCAAGTAGCTTTTTCAATTCAGAGGAATCCTTGGCCCAGCCAACCGTAGAGGAGACCTGCATGAATTGACGAATCGTATTTTTTATTTGTTTGTCAAGGTTAATGCGATCCGTAACTACAATGACGGTATCAAACACATCTCCGTTTGCATTTCTCAACGTAACAAGCTGGTGAGCAAGCCATGCAATAGAATTGGATTTACCGCTTCCTGCACTATGTTGAATCAAATAACGCTGTCCGACCCCTTGATGTGCTGCTTCAGCCAAAAGGGATTTAACAACTTGTAATTGGTGATAACGAGGGAAAATTTGTTTATAGGTTTTTTTCTTTGTTTCTTCGTCTTCCTCGCAGACCACTTGTGCATAGTTCTCAAGTATGTTTGAAAGCTCACCCTTGGTTAGAATTTCTTTCCAAAGATAGTCCGTTTTTATTCCGCTTGGATTTGGAGGGTTACCCGCACCATCGTTATAACCTTTATTAAAAGGCAGAAACCAGGACTTCTCCTTTTTAAGTTCGGTACACATATAGACCTCGTTATCGTCGACTGCAAAATGAACAAGACAACGTTTAAAATTAAAAATAAGTTCTGATGGTTCACGATCAGTTTTATATTGGTGTATTGCATCCTGGACATTTTGTTTAGTGAGCTGGTTCTTAAGCTCAAAAGTCATAATTGGTAATCCATTTAGGAAAATAGTCATATCAAGTGCACGGCGGCTATGTTGCTTAGAATATTGCAATTGTCGCGTTACACTGAATATGTTCTTTTCATATTGTTCTGAAGCTCTTTTGTTTCCATCAGAAGGCAAAACCATATATAAATCTAAACTTTTATGTTTGTATTTAAACGGCTTACGCAAAACCTCAACAACACCATCATCAGAAATCTTCTTGCTGAGGCGGTCGAGGAATTTTTTCTTTTCAGATGCACTGTCTAGAATATGAAGTTCTTTTATCACTTCTGCTTGTGTATTAACAAGAAAGCGGAATAAGCGCGCCTCATCAATTGCATAATCCTGATTGAAATCAGAGTTTAAACCTTGCTCATAATGATTTTTTTGAACAAGCCAGTTTACAATAAGGGTTTCAAAACCATTTTCCTTAGTATTGGTGTGCATTAAACAACGACCTCCTCACATAAAGGTTCTTCATCTGGTTCATCGTTGATGTCTTCTTCTGCAACTTCATTAAGTTCATCGCTTGTTACTACTTCGTACTCTGGAATATTCACGGCACGGACATCAACTTGCCCAGTAACTACATCTGCTATTGTTTTGGTTTGAAGTTCTCCAAGATAGCTGATTTCTTTCTTAATACTATCAATTAATAAGTCAATCTTAGCTTGTACTTCGAGGCAATAGGATACAATCTCTTGTTGCTCTTCTTTTGGAGGTAATAGAACGATCATTCTTCGAATGTCATTGTAGCCAATGCTTTGCCGAACACCTCCGCCCATTCCGTAAAACAACTTGCTCACATCATACGAATGTAACAGAAGGTAAAGGTACTCAGAAAGCATATTTTCCCTTGGTTTTAGACATGTGTATGCCGATGTAATTATACCTGTTTGAGTTGAAAGACCTACTCTTAAACTTTTATGATCATTCTGCAAATCAGTTAAGCGCAGAATTATATTTCCATCATGAATTATCTGATATGTGTCAAAGGATGCAGGTAGCAAGCCGGTCGTGGTATTTATATCCTTATTTACAATCCTTCCATAGCTAAGGGATAGCAAATTTTGGTTATGAACATTTTTATTTGAAATTTTTTGCTCTGCAGCACACTGAAAAAGCATTTTTTCTTCCCAGTGAGCAGGTATATCACCAATCCAACTTTGCTGACTCGATTTTGTTACAGATTGATGAAAACCTTTTGTAACAGCATGGAAAATTAGAGAGTTCTTTAATTCAGTTAAATTTGAGATTTCCTTCTTTTTCCCTTTGATATATCTGGTTATTTCTGTTATTTTCCAGTCTAGAAAGCGGACGATTTGGTCTTGTTCTTGGCGTGGTGGAACCGGCAAGTGTATATTTTTTAGTTCACTATACCGAGTTGTCCACAAGTCGGCCACTAATCCTCTGCCATTACGGAAATATTCTTCTGTAAAAGGAACACATCTTAGCAAGTAGTGCAAATAGCGCGAGTTTTCATTTGTAATTGGTTTTAATACTATATTAATTAAGGATACTGAACCATCAAGAGGAGAGATCCCGCTTGAACCTTTTCTGTCTGATCTGCTGTTAATTACAAAATCACCAGCTTTTACGAGCTTTCGATTATCACCGTTATCCGTTTTTATAGCAGTTTCAAGCTGAGGTACAATACCGGCTTTACTTACCGACAGAGGTGCATAGTCCTTATCAGATACTTTTAATTTTCTTTCAATAAAGAGTTCACGAACTTTGCGAGTCTCCCATTGAAAAGGTATTTTGTCAATCCACAAGGCTCTTGTGTCTTTATATTTTTCATAAGGTCTTAACATTAATGATCACCTCCTCCAGTTAGTTGGACAATTGATGCCAAAAGCCCATCTGTGTCAGCTTCTATTTTTTTTATGTCTGTAATAATATCTGCCGCTTCTCGCAATTCAATTGGTTTGTAAAAATATTTTGTGAAGCTGAGTTCATATCCTAGAGTTATGGAGTTTTCATCTATCCATGCGTCTGGGACATACGGTAAAATTTCATTATTAAAGAACGCTTCAATGCCTCCCTCATAAGTATAGGGAATCTGCTCATTATCTTTTAAATCTTTATCAGGCTCATAACCACCTTTATTACTTTTAACTGGCTCAGCTTGCTCGTCAACTGTAGTGAAGTAATTACGTATAGTCTTAATCCTCTTTGCAGTTAGTTTAATTTTACTTCCTTTTGCAGCGTCCTCTACGTCGGCAATAAAGGTATTATAATCTAATAAAGGTTCAGTACCCACCAATTCCTTAACTTTGCACATCAAACAGTATAACGGCTCATCTTTCGCTTCTTGCTTTAATAATTCAAGACTATCTTCTGAGATTTCCACACGCAAACGAAGTGGACGAAGAATATCTACTGAGTAATAAGCAAATTCCTCATTATCAAAAACTTTGCTATATGTCTCATCAGCTTCTGTAAAAGCAAGGTATAATGATATGATTTGGTTTCGAATCTCTGGAGTTAGTTCACTATTTTTATCACCAATACTTTTTCTTAATGGAGACTTTAAGGAAGTGGCATCAATCAATTGAACTTTGCCTTTACGTTCGTTTGCCTTATTATTTGTGACAACCCAAAGGAATGTACCGATACCAGTATTGTAAAACATATTTTCAGGCAGAGCTACAATTGCTTCTAACATGTCATTTTCAATAATGTAGCGACGAAGATTACTTGGTCCACTGCCCGCTTTCCCTGTAAAGAGGGATGAACCATTGTGTACTTCAACAATACGACTACCAAATTCGGTAGTAGTTTTCATTTTGCTTATATTATTTGCAAGAAATAACATCTGAGGATCACCGATATCAGGTAATAAGGAATAGTTAGAATTACCATCATAATTAATAATAAAGCGAGGGTCGGTGATATCATCCTTTTTAATGTCTCCCCATGCTTTAAGCTCAGCTTTCCATGATGTTCCAAATGGAGGATTTGAAAGCATAAAATCAAATTCTTCACGAGGAAAACCGTCATTTGATATTGTTGAGCCAAAATAAATATTATCAGCCTGAGTACCTTCACCTTTCACTAGCATATCTGCGCAAGCAATCGCATAGGTTTCGTCAGCATTTTCCTGACCAAATAACTTTATAGAAACCTTTTTTCCGGCTTCCTCAGCTAGTTCATGTATACGCTGTTCACCTACCGTTAGCATGCCGCCAGTACCGCAGGCACCATCATAAATACGATAAGTTGTACTCTGAATCTGATCCTGAACAGGAACAAACGCGATATCTGCCATTAATTCAACAATATCTCTAGGGGTAAAATGACGTCCTGCATCTGTTATATTTGTTTCTTCATTAAACATACGGATAACTTCTTCAAAAAGGGTACCCATCGTATGATTATCGAGGGCAGGCAAGCGCACACTCCCATCGTCGTTTAGAACAGGTTGATTGCTAAGGTTAATCCTCGGATCAACAAACTTCTCAATCAGGAGCCCTAGTCGATCTTGCTCTGATAACCTATTAATTTGATTTCTAAAATGAAATTTATCAATGATTTCCTGTACATTTTTTGAAAAGCCATCTAAATAATTGATGAAGTCATTTTTTAATTGCTGTTGGTTAGTACGAGACTTCAAGTCTTTCAAAGTAAATTCAGATTTATTACAGAAAGCTTGCCCAGCTACTCTGCACAAAACAGGGTCGATATCTACTATACTGCCTTTCGATTCCATCTTTTTTTTCATCGCTATTACTGCATCATGTTTAGGTTCAAGTACGGCATCAAATCGGCGAATAACTAACATTGGTAAAATAATTTTTCGATAATCACCTACATCATATACATCCACTAGGCAGTCATTAGCGATACCCCATATAAATGATTTCAATGAATTATAAGTTTGTTGGTCCATTATATCTAATCTCCTTGTCTAAATCTCAAATTTTAATGTGTATTAATCTTAGTTTGTGGGAGATTCTTCATCTTCAACGACTTCCATAATATCTCCAATATCACATTCTAAAGCTGTACATATTTTCACGAGAATATCTGTACTGACATTTTCATTCTTACCAAGCTTGGCGAGTGTAGTTGTACTCAAGCCAGTTGCTGCTCGTAAATCCTTTTTCTTCATATCCTTATCTATTAGGAGTTTCCAAAGTTTCTTGTAACTGACTTCCATTTACTTACACCTCTCATTCGTCAGTTTATGTTATGTATAAATACATACTTAATATTATAGCATTTATTGCGTGAATAACAATAATTATTATAGGAACGCAAAGAAAAAATCTGCAAAAGCGAATTATTAAAATAAAATTCCAAATACTAAAACCAAGGGATTTTTTTTGTGGATATTTTCTGTGAATTTTTATTAAAAAGGGATTGACATTGATAAAAGTAGTAGATATAATATCGTTAGGAATTAGCGAACAAGCTTATTTCCTACAAGGAGGATTATTATGGATACACAATTTGGAGAATATGTAAAAGAAAAAAGGCTTGAAAAAGGCATTAACTTACGCAAGCTAGCCGAAATATTAGATATTGTTCCTGCTTACATGAGCGATATTGAAAAGGGTAGACGTTATCCGCCAGACAAGGAAAAGATCTATAAGATAGCCGAAGCATTAAGTCTTACCGAAATCGAAACGAACAAATTATTTGATTTAGCAGCTTTAGCGAAAGAGAACACGGTTTCTCCTGACTTACCAGAATATATAATGGGTAACGATACACTACGCGTTGCATTGCGTAAAGCACGTGATATCAATGCTGATGAAGACGATTGGTCGAAGGTTATAGAAATGTTAGAAGCTAAGGAAAAAGGAGATAAAAATCCGTGATCTATTATAAGTATTCGCCAACGCAATTAGAGCAAGAAGCTAATAAATTAAATCTGGAGTTTGATGCTGAAAGGTTGGTAAAACCTAAACCTATTGATGTATATGATTTGGTTGATTCAATCGGATGTACACCCGATTGGGTTTACCTCTCACCCGATGGTACTTATTTAGGGATGACTGCATATAACGATGGCTATTGGTGGGCATGGCCAAGCGATCATTATGAAAAAGGAATGATGCCAACCAAAATACCAGTGTATGCTGGAACAATATTGATTGATAGGACAATCTCGGAGGGAAATAACCCTGGAATTGAAAATTTCACAGTAGTCCATGAGTGTTTTCATCAACGGCTTCATAAGAAATGTTTCAATAACAGAGCAGCTAAATATCAGCACTTCTGCGAGAAGAAAGCTTTCCGTACAGAAACAGGAAACCGAAGGAATATGACAGCAATAGAAATTATTGAATATCAGGCAAATTATTGTGCAGCAGCTTTTTTAATGCCTCAAGAGGCGGTTAATAATATTTTCAAAGAAAAATTAGGTTGTAGCACATTACCTGATAGACCTTTACCACTTAATTATAGAGTTAATGACATTATTAGTGAAATGGCAGGTTTGTTTAGCGTAAATTATACACCAATGAAATATAGACTACAGACATTGAACCTAGTTTCACGTGACCCATGCTCAATTGAAGAATATTTTTGTTGTTAGCACTGGAAATGTGCACTTTATTGTACATTTCCATTTTTTTTAACCATAGTGTAGTGAATAAGCGAACAAGCGTATTTACTACAAAGGGAGAGGTGGAGATATTTATGAATAAAAAACTAAAGTGTCCAGTTTGTGGTAAAAGAGCGTGTGACATCTCTGAGTTACCTAAAGAGAAAATCTACATTGAGTTGAAATGTCCTCACTGCAATAAGTTAGTGAAAATCCCTTGTGTTAAGTCCGCTGTTAAAACGGCTTAAACATATAAATTTCAATGTAAGGGGGTGAATAGCATGGCAAAACATTCTTGTAAACAAACATCTAAATCTGTAGCTAGTAAGGCTTCTTCTCTATTAAGAGATGGAAGAACTAGCTCGAAGACAAAATCTGTAGCTGCTAGTGCATTGGCACAAACCAAACGTTATAAAAAGAAATAAGAAACATACCGAGCAATGGAGCCGAGTGTGAGCTACCAAATGGCCGGATGATTTACGAAACGCAAATTCGTAATCATCCGGCCATTTGTGTTTCGTACACTCGGCTTTTTATGTAGTTTTCATACTCGGCTCTTTTCATTTTTGAAAGGAGCCAGAATATGAAAATTAGAATTCAGCACGAAAATAAATCTACCTATTTGGAGGTACCAGACGAGGACTGCACTGTAATGATCGATATGGACTATGAGGACAGGCTATCCTGTGCCGAAGATAAGGAAACGGTGACTCGACGGTCGCCACAGGAAATTATGGACGATCGTTTCAACAAGCCAGAGTACAATAATTGGCATAAACTTGATCGTCATTCAGCTGCTACTACCCCGCCTAAGAAGCTAAATGGAAAAAGGGGCTATTCAAAAGTTACTGATGACAATGAAGGTAAAAACATAAAGGAAAATACGATTGAGTTATATCCTGATAACACCGATGAAGTGACTCGTGAGAAACAAGAAGAGTATGAATACCTCTGTGAAATTATCCGTAAGACCCTCAAGGAAAAACAAGCAGAGTTACTGATTGCTATATTCCTAGATGGTGTTTCTGTAACAGAGTATGCAGAGCGTGAGGGTGTTAGTAAAAGTGCCATTTCACACCGTTTAGATACAGCCAAGAAGAATTTCAAAAAAGTTTTTCCAGAATCCTCAACTTTCCCCTCTTGCCACGGCTAATAGATAGAGGGCAGCACATAAACGCTCTCAAGAAAGAGGTGAAGAACATGAAACACAACTTGAAAATCAGTGTTTCAAAAACTCCACAGTCTGGCGGGATTGTTTCCTGTCGTAATGTCACTATAAGGGAGCGTCTCCTTCGTTTCTTACTTGGTGATAAGCAGAAACTGACTATTCTTGTTCCGGGTGACACCGTACAGGAACTTGCCATCAGTGAGATTAAGGAGGGAGGATTAGACCATGAGCAAAATCAAACTACTTCTTGATGTGGTTGCTGATATGCGTTCTTTGGCAGACAGCATACAAGCGGTTGCTGATGCAATGGAGGGCAATGAACCTGTCGAAGAAAAAGAACCTGCGCCAAAGAAAAAGGAGATCACTCTGGAGGAAGTAAGAGCAAAACTTGCTGAAAAGAGTCAAGCTGGTCTTACTGCCCAAGTAAGAGAAATCATCCAAAAATACGGTGGCTCTAAATTAAGCGAAGTTGACCCAAAACATTATGCAGATATGCTGAAAGATGCGGAGGTACTAGGCAATGAGTAATCACGCAGTACTTTCCGCATCGGGGTCCCATAGGTGGCTGAATTGCCTACCATCTGCAAGATTGGAACTGGAATTTGAAAATAGCGAATCCAATGCAGCCGCCGAAGGTACCGCCGCCCACGCTCTCTGTGAACATAAACTTAAAAAAGCACTTCATATGAGAAGTAAGCGTCCTATCTCAACTTATAACACGGATGAGATGGAAGAACACAGTGATGCTTATGTGGAATTTGTAATGGAGCAGCTTGAACTAGCGAGGCAAAGCTGTACAGACCCATTAATACTTATTGAGCAACGTCTAGATTTTTCCTGCTATGTGCCACAGGGATTCGGAACCGGTGACTGCATCATCATTGGCGATAAAAAGCTTCATATTATCGATTTTAAGTATGGCATGGGTGTGTTAGTAGATGCAGTGGAAAACCCACAGATGAAATTGTATGCTCTTGGTGCTTTGGAAATCTACGATAGCTTGTATGACATCGAGGAGGTTTCTATGACCATCTTCCAGCCACGCAGGGATAATGTCAGCACATGGACAATCCCGGTAAAGGAATTAAAAGATTGGGCAGAAAATGAACTGAAACCAAAGGCGAAGAAGGCTTATGAAGGCGAAGGCGAATACCTTCCAGGTGAATGGTGTACATTCTGTCGAGCAGCTGTTAAATGTCGTGCAAGGGCTGAAGAGAAACTGAAACTAGCACAAATGGAGTTTAAATTGCCACCCCTGCTTACGGACTCTGAAATTGAAGAAGTTCTTTCTAAACTGTCAGACCTTACAAAGTGGTCAAATGAAATCATGGCCTATGCCACGGATGCGGCTGTTAATCACGGTAAAGAGTGGCACGGTTTTAAGGTAGTCGAGGGCAGATCTGTTCGCAAATATAAGGATGAAGAGGCTGTGGCTGAAGTAGCCAAGGCTAATGGTTATAAGGATATCTACCGTCACAGCCTTATTACCTTAACGGAAATGAAGAAACTGATGGGCAAAAAGAAATTTGAAGAAATCCTCGGTGGTCTCATACATAAACCACCAGGCAAGCCGACGCTGGTTCCACTTTCGGATAAGCGGCCAGCTATGAATATATCAAACGTAAAAAACGAATTTAACGAAATAACGGAGGAATTGGAATATGAATAATCAAAACAGAACTAAGGTTGTTACAAGCGTCAACACACGCCTCAGCTACTTTCATGGCTGGGAGCCAGTATCTATCAATGGCGGAGCGGAAAAGTACAGCGTATCCGTATTGATTCCTAAAACAGATAAGGAAACCATCAATGCTATCAATGCAGCCGTAGATGCAGCCATTGAAGAGGGCATTGCAAAGTTTGGTGGTAAAAAGCCGAATAAGGCGGCTATCAAACTACCACTTCGAGATGGTGATGTAGAACGTGATGATGAGGCATATAAAGGGCATTGCTTTGTAAATGCCAACAGCAAGACTCCACCCCAAATAGTAGATAAAGCAGTTAGACCTATCCTGGATCGCAACGAGGTGTACAGTGGTTGTTATGCAAGAGTATCCCTAAATTTCTATGCTTTTAACTCTAATGGCAATAAGGGTGTAGCCTGCGGTCTTGGCAACATCCAGAAGATAAGAGATGGAGAGCCTTTAGGTGGAAGAACCAATGCAGCTGACGATTTCACAACTATTGAAGATGATGATTTTCTAGCATAAAGAATAAATGCAGGCGTGGTGGTGGAGGTTGTTCTTCTGCCACCTCGTTTGCATTGGAAAGGGCGGTAATACATGAATTCTATTTCTATTGATATTGAAACATTTAGCAGTGCTAATCTTCAAAAGTCTGGAGTTTACCGTTATGCCGAGAGTGATGATTTTGAAATTCTACTATTTGGCTATTCGGTGGATGGCGGTGAAGTACAGGTGGTTGACCTTGCCAGTGGGGAGGAAATCCCCGATGAAATTATAAACGCACTTATGGATGATTCCGTTACCAAGTGGGCTTTCAATGCAATGTTTGAGCGTGTGTGTCTATCAAAATGGCTTAACCTTACAGAATATCTTGACCCCGCATCCTGGAAATGCTCCATGATATGGTCGGCATATATGGGATTACCTCTTTCTTTGGAGGGAGTCGGTGCAGTTCTAGGTTTGGAGAAACAAAAGCTAACAGAGGGTAAAGACCTCATCAAATATTTCTGTACACCTTGCTCCCCTACTAAATCAAATGGTGGTCGAGTTCGTAATCTGCCAGAACATGACATGGATAAATGGGAGCGGTTTAAAGCCTATAATCTTCGGGATGTGGAAGCTGAGATGTCAATACAACAGAGATTTTCTAAGTTTCTGGTGCCGGAAAATATCTGGGAGGAATATCATCTCGACCAGGAAATCAATGATCGCGGCATTGCCATTGACATGACTTTCGTAAAACAGGCTGTTGTGATGGATGAACATTCCCGTGAAAAGTTAATGGCTTTAATGCAAGATATAACCAATTTAGAGAATCCAAACTCTGTACAACAAATGAAAGACTGGCTTGCCGATAATGGGCTAGAAACAGATACCCTTGGTAAAAAAGCAGTTGCTGAGATGCTAAAGACGGCTCCTGAACCACTAGGAACTGTTTTAGAACTCCGTCAGCAACTTGCAAAATCCTCGGTGAAAAAATACACGGCAATGGAGAATGCGGTATGTAGTGACGGTCGTGCAAGAGGAATGTTTCAGTTTTACGGAGCTAATAGAACCGGCAGATTTTCCGGCAGGTTGATTCAGTTGCAAAACCTCCCCCAAAACCATATGCCTGATTTGGAACAAGCTCGTGCTTTAGTTCGAAGCGGAAACTTTGATGCACTTACTTTGCTCTATGATTCTATCCCAGAGGTACTATCAGAACTTATCCGTACTGCTTTTATACCGCGAGAAGGTATGAAGTTCATTGTGGCAGATTTTTCAGCGATTGAGGCTCGTGTCATTGCCTGGCTAGCAGGCGAAAAATGGAGAATAGACGTTTTCCAAAACGGCGGAGACATCTACTGTGCCAGTGCTTCTCAAATGTTTAATGTACCTGTTGAAAAGCATGGTGTGAATGGCCATCTTCGTCAGAAAGGAAAAATTGCTGAACTAGCCCTCGGTTACGGCGGATCTGTTGGAGCATTAAAATCAATGGGTGCTTTGGAGATGGGAATTGAAGAAGAGGAACTTCAGCCTCTTGTAACGGCTTGGAGACAGTCCAATCCCAATATCACAAAACTCTGGTGGGATGTTGACCGGGCAGTAAAAACTTGTGTTAAGCAAAAAACTCCCACAGAGACACACGGCATTAAATTTATCTATCAAAGCGGGATGCTCTTTATTGCTCTTCCTTCTGGTAGACGGCTTGCCTATGTGAAACCTCGTATGGGAGAGAATATGTTTGGCGGTGAGTCAGTTACTTATGAAGGTGTCGGTGGAACGAAGAAATGGGAAAGAATCGAAAGCTACGGTCCCAAATTTGTAGAGAATATTGTTCAAGCAATCAGTCGTGACATCTTGTGTCATGCCATGCAGACATTAAAGAATTGTTCCATTGTGGCTCATGTACACGATGAAATTATCATCGAGGCAGATATGGGGACGTCACTTTCCGCTATCTGTGAACAGATGGCTAAGATGCCAACATGGGCAAATGGCCTGTTGCTTAGTGCTGATGGTTATGAGTGTCAGTTTTATCAAAAAGATTAAATTAATTGGTAATCGGATAATCGTGTGGGAGGAGGTTAAAAGACCTTCAATTTTTAAATAATGAAAACAGGATAGCACTTATTTTATGACCGGTACGTGCTATCTTGTTTGTTTAATAAACGCTCCATTTTTGTGGAATAAAGGGTTAAAATTCGAATCTTGAAGAAATATAGTGAAAGAACCGATTTTGACTCCTCTCTCTATAAAGTTAATAATAAATCAAGGGGTAAGACTAAATCTATTAAAAACACATGGGACAATAATTGATACATCGACCGATTAGCTTAATTGATTTTATTGCAGAGTGTCTCTAAATGATAACGAATAACTTCCTTCACCTTTTCTGGAGAGTATACATCAGGTCTTAATAAAGCATGAATTGACAATCCCTCTATTAATGCCGTTAACCTACTCTTTTCTAATTCTGCATTCATTGAATCTGATAATACGCCTTTTAGAGCTAAGATTTCAATCATTGAATTTGCTAATTCATATGTACCGTCCGTCATTTCATCTTTTTTGTCCTTTATTGTATCACTTGTAAGTGAACGTAATGCAAGAATCCACCAAACGCTCGTTTCAATTTTCTTTTCTTCATCTATTGGTACTAGCTCTAATAAAACTTCTTCTACTGCCTGCACTGGGTTTTCTGACCATTCTTTATTTTGAGAACGTTTTTTCCCTTCTTCTAAGTAGTAATTCATAATAAATAATAACATTTCATCTTGAGTTGAAAAATAATGTCTTAACGCACCAGAAGACATCCCTGCCTCAGCTGCAACTCTTCGTATAGACGCTTTCTCAACCCCTTCTTTCCTAATAATATTCCATGCAGCCTCAGCAATTTGTTTGCGCTTTTCATCATGATCAACAATTTTTGGCATTATAAAAATCACTTCCTTTATTTAGCGCAGTGTGTTATTATCTTTTTATAGCACAATGTGTTAAATAGATAATACCACAACATTTAAAGGAGGACTAGTTTGTTTGATCGAAACTATTGAAGCATTGATGCCTTCTTCATCATTAGACATTTCTTCAGCATTAATGATTATTTCTTTGTGTGCTTTAATTGATATTTTAAGTCCCGGTGTACTGACTGTAACAGCCTATTTATTACTGACACAACCGAATCAGTTATCTTCTCGTTTATTTGTGTTTTTATTCATCACGCAGTTAGGCTATTTCATCACGGGCTTATTACTCTACTTTGGTGGAAATTCATTATTGAAGAGAATAGAACAATTGTCTCAGTTTGACTTTATCAATTGGTTTTATATCCTACTTGGAGCAGTTCTTGTTCTAATAAGCTTCAGTAAACCAAAAGAGACTACAAAAAAACGTTTAATTTCATTTATCCCCAAAAATACAACAATTAAAGGGATGATTATACTAGGAATCATTGTTTTCCTAATTGAATTTGTAACGGCATTGCCTTACTTTTATTCAATCTTTTTAATGAATCATCAAACAATTGAGACTACACCTGCTATCTTAATAATAATTGGATACAATCTAGTAATGGTGCTTCCTTCTCTATTACTGTTAGGGGTTAATATTATATTTAAAGAAAGATTGCAACAATTTCTTATTAAAATCAGGTCAAAATTAAATGAAGCTCCAATCTCTTCACTCTTGGTAGCGACAGGAGTCATAGGTGCAGTTTTTTTTAATATCGGTCTTAGAGGCATTTTAAATTAGAAAAAATATTAAAGAGGTGTTCATCATGAAAGAAATTATCAGTGGTCTCAGTCTACTTTTTATTATTCAGGGAATAGGCGGATTAATCAATCATTTGACTAATGGGGGAAAAAGTTGGTTTTTAGTAAATTATATTGATGCGTTTCAAGGGTTTGAAATCGTTTTGGACATTGTATTTATTGCAGTTGGTGGAATCATAGCTTTAGCCACTCGTAAAATAACATCAAGTAAAAGCAATAAGTGAATGATGTAAAATAAAAAATACAGAGTGAGAATTTCTCGCTCTGTATTTTTTATTTTAATTGATTCTCCTCGAGGCTCTACCAACCTTACTCATCCAGGTCATAGATAAAATATGATACCAAAATGATTGTTTTCCTCTTCTCTTATTAGCTCCAAATCCTATAGGCCTATTACAGTTTACGTTACCATTTTTTGTTCATCAATCTAGTCCGTTTGTAAAAGTAGAAAATTACTGAATCAGCTTTTAAATCTATTTTACATACACAAATTTCGAACAAAAATCCGGATGTATAATTTATTTTTTCAAAATCCTCAACAATTATTACCTCCTGTGGCTATTAGGTAGAGGGGTTTCCTCTCTGACTATATTGCAGGAGGTAATTCGTATGGACGAATTAGTAAAAATCAATTATGAAAATCAACGACCAACCGTACTCGGTCGTGATTTACATGAAGCCTTGGAAGTAAAGACCGCTTATAAAGATTGGTTTCCAAGAATGTGTGAGTACGGATTTGAGGAAGGATCAGACTTTAGCTCATTTTTGAGCGAAAGTACTGGAGGCAGACCAAGCATTGACCATCAGTTAACAATTGACATGGCAAAAGAGCTATGCATGATACAGCGTACTCCAAAAGGGAAAGAGTGTCGCCAATACTTTCTTGAAATAGAAAGAAGATGGAATTCCCCAGAAGCAATCATGGCAAGGGCACTTCAGATTGCTAATCAACAGCTAACTCAAGTAAGGAAACAAAATAAAGTGCTTGAAGGTACGATTGCCGTTCAGAATCAGCAAATTGCAGAAATGAAACCGAAAGTCTCCTATTACGATGTAGTTTTAAATTGCAAAGACCTCATTTCCACCTCAGCAATTGCCAAAGATTACGGCAAGTCAGCTATTTGGATGAATCGCTATCTTAATAAAAAGGGTGTCCAGTTTAAACAAGGCGGCATCTGGCTTTTATATCAGAAGTATGCGGAAAAAGGCTACACCAGCACCAAGACACATAGCTACCTTGGCAGTAACGGTGAACAGCATACAAAGGTCCATACATATTGGACTCAAAAAGGCAGACTCTTCATTTACGAACTGATGAAGGCGGACGGTATTTTGCCTCAGATAGAAATGGAGGGTGTGTAATGGGGATCAACAAATTTAACCATGAAGGATACCATGACCCAACTCCCCATGAAGCACTGACCAACATAATGAGAAAGGAAAAGGCAGAGAAAAAATCTGCCTTTAAGCCGCTTGTATATATCTGTTCTCCCTATTCCGGTGATGTAGAAGGAAACATTAAAAAGGCTCGCAGTTTTTGCAGGTTTGCTCTAGACCTAAACTGTATCCCGATTGCTCCCCATCTTATGTTTCCTCAGTTTATGGATGATGAAAATCCCGAGGAACGGGAGCTTGCCATATTTATGGACATCGTGCTTATGGGTAAATGCTTCGAGGTGTGGGTGCTGGGCAATACCATCTCAAGCGGTATGGCGAGGAAAATTGAAGTAGCCAAGAAACGCAGACAAACGGTCAGGTATTTTAATCCGGAGCATGAGGAGGTTGAAAGCTTATGAAAATTGCAGTGGGCAATAGCCGGATGGACAGGAAATGGAAAAACAAAGATATCTCCTGGGAGGATTTTTGCTCCCGTGTAAAGACAACCCAACGTACCACAGAAACGGTAGAAGAATATCGGAAACTTAAAAAAGGTCAGCAAGATGATATCAAAGATGTTGGTGGCTTTGTCGGAGGACATTTAAAAGAAGGAAGAAGAAAGAAGGGCAATGTTCTCTGCCGTTCTTTGCTTACCCTTGATATGGATTACGGTAGACCGGATATCTGGGAACAAATCAGTATGCTTTTCGATTTCAAATGCTGCGTTTACTCCACCCATAAGCATACACCGGAAAATCCGAGACTCAGGCTTATCGTTCCACTTGCTCGTGAAATCAGCGAAGAAGAATATGCAGCTGTTGGACGTATGGTGGCAAAAGAGATTGGTATTGATCTTTTCGATGATACGACATATGAAGCGCATCGCCTTATGTATTGGCCATCCACTTCCTCTAATGGTGAATTTGTCTATGAAGAGCAGGAGGGAGCATTACTTGACCCAGATGTTTATCTTTCAAAATATGAAAACTGGCGAGATACAACAACTTGGCCCGTATCAAGTAGGCAGTCTGAAGTGATTAATCGCAGTCTTAAAGAACAAGCAGATCCTCTTTTAAAGGAAGGTGTGGTAGGAACATTCTGTCGCGCCTATTCCGTTCGTGAGGCAATTGATAAATTTTTAGGTGCAGTTTATGAACCATCTGCAATGGAAGGACGCTATGACTATATTCCAGCTGACAGTAGTGCGGGTGTCATTATCTACGATGATAAATTTGCATACAGCCACCATGCTACTGATCCAGCAAGTGGCCTGCTTCTTAATGCTTTTGATCTCGTTCGTATTCATAAATTCGGTTCTTTAGATGATAGAGCTTCTACTACTACGGCTCCTGGAAAGATGCCGTCTTTTGTGGCAATGTGCGAGTTTGCTATAAAAGATGAAGCGGTAAAGGCTGAGTTTGCTAAGGAAAGACAGGCCCAGGCTGAAGAAGAGTTTAGTAATGAAGATTGGCAGACTGGTTTGGAATTGGATAAGCAAGGTCGGATAAAAGACACTTTGGACAACATCGTCCTGATTATTCGGCATGATGAGGATTTACAGCATATAGCTTTCAACTGCCACCGTGATGGTATTGATGCCAAGGGTGGTCTGCCTTGGGAGCAGATTAAATGTGGCTGGAATGATTCAGACAATGCACTTCTTAAGGTTTACTTAAGCAGCAAATACGGAGTCTATTCTCCTACCAAGACCAAGGATGCTGTGTTAGCGGTAGCATCAGAACGAGCCTACCATCCTGTTAAGGAGTATCTGGACTCCCTGCCAAAATGGGATGGTATTAGTCGAGTAGAAAAACTACTCATTGATTATTTCGGTGCAACAGATAATTCCTATACAAAAGCAGTCATCCGCAAAACGATGGTTGCAGCGGTAGCCCGCATTTTTAGACCAGGTACAAAGTTTGATAGTGTTCTAATCTTAAACGGTCCTCAAGGCATCGGTAAATCAACCTTCTTTGCCAAACTTGCTGGAGACTGGTTTTCCGATAGTTTGACTATTACAGATATGAAGGATAAATCTGGGGCTGAGAAACTTCAGGGATATTGGTTGCTGGAACTGGGTGAGCTTGCTGGAATGCGTAAGACGGATGTGGAGGTTGTGAAGTCCTTTATTTCAAGGGCGGATGATAAGTACCGTGCAAGTTATGGAGTCAACGTGGAAAGCCATCCCCGTCAGTGTGTGATTGTAGGTTCTACGAATGCAGAAAGCGGATTTCTTCGAGATATTACGGGCAACCGCAGATTTTGGCCAGTCCGCATTAGCGGCAACGGTAAAAAGAAAGCTTGGCAGATGACCAAAGAGGAAGTACAGCAGATTTGGGCAGAGGCACTAGTGCTTTATGAGAAGGGCGAAAAACTCTACCTTGAAGGTGATGATGTATCCATGGCAACTAGTGAACAGGCTGATGCTATGGAAACAGATGAACGAGAAGGACTGGTTCGTACCTACCTGGATACGCTCTTGCCGGATGATTGGGACACGATGTCTTTGTACGAGCGTAGAAATTTCCTCGGCGGTAGCGAATTTGGCGGCGGCACCCGTGTTGGAACAGTAAAAAGGACCCTTGTCTGCAATATGGAGATTTGGTGTGAGTGTTTCGGCAAAGAGGCATCAATGTTAAAACCATCAGATTCCTATGCTATCGGTGCCATTATGAGAAAGATCAGTGAGTGGAACAAGTACACTGGGAACAAGAATGGTATTGTAACGTTTCCTGTCTACGGAAAGCAACGAGCTTATTCCCGAGTCGAGGAACAACGCTAAGTTGTACCTTACCTTGTTCCCATACTAGTTCCTTCCCTGAAGTTAGTAATAATAAGGAAAATCAACGGTTCGGAACAAGTGGAACAAGAAGTAACCTATTTATTTATAAATAATAAAAAGTAGTAATAGCAACCTGTGCATACACGTATACGCGCGCGTATAGGAAAATGGGGTCAAAGTTGTTTTCTTGTTCCGAGCCTTTTTATACGGGAGGTATTTATGCTTGAAAAATATATCGAAAAGAAACTGGTAGCTGAGGTAAAAAAGATGGGAGGCATTGCGGCGAAGTTTGTTAGTCCAGGTTTAGATGGGATGCCAGACCGCCTTGTGCTTTTACCTTATGGGAAGATGGCTTTTGTGGAATTAAAGGCTTCCGGAAAGAAACCTCGCCTGTTACAGATTAGAAGAATAAAGCAATTACAGAAGTTAGGCTTTACCTGCTATGTCATTGATGATGTTAAGCGGATTGGAGGGATACTGGGTGAAATACAATCCTCATAAATATCAGACCTATGCAACGAACTTCATACTTGAGCATCCCATCGCTGCGGTGTTTTTAGAAATGGGTCTTGGCAAAAGCGTCATTACTCTAACGGCTATATTTGACTTATGGTCTTGATCGTTTTGAAATTGTAAAGGTTCTGGTCATTGCTCCCCTTCGGGTAGCGAGGGATACTTGGCCAGCTGAGATAAATAAGTGGGAACATTTAAAAGGACTGGAGTTTTCAATAGCCATCGGAACAGAACAGGAGCGATTGGCAGCTCTTAGAAAACCTGCAAGTGTCTATCTTATAAACAGAGAAAATATTGACTGGTTAGTAAATAAAAGTGGCATTCCTTTTGATTATGACATGGTGGTAATCGATGAGCTGTCATCTTTTAAGTCTTATGGTGCAAAAAGATTTAAAAGTTTACTAAAAGTAAGGCCGAGGGCAAAACGGATCGTGGGTCTTACGGGTACACCTTCCAGTAATGGGTTAATGGATTTGTGGGCAGAGTTTCGTATTCTCGACATGGGTAAAAGACTCGGCAGGTACATAACTCACTACCGCAATTCCTTCTTTACACCGGATAAACGTAATCAGCAAATCGTATTTTCATATAAACCATTGCCAGGTGCTGAAGATGCCATATATCGGCTCATTTCGGATATTACCATCTCCATGAAATCAGTGGATTTTCTGAAAATGCCAGAGTGCGTGATCAATGAAGTGCCAGTGTATCTAAATGACAAGGAGCAATCCGTATATGATCACTTTCGTGAAGAGATGGTTCTTGAATTTGCTGATGAGGAGATTGATGCCATGAATGCAGCAGTCCTTTCGGGGAAACTCATGCAAATGGCAAACGGTGCAATCTATGATGATGATAAAAATCCCCATATTATCCACGACCGCAAGCTGGATGCTCTTGAGGATTTAATTGAAGGTGCTAACGGCAAACCTGTGCTTATTGCCTATTGGTATAATCACGATTTAGAGCGTATTAAGGCAAAATTCAATGTCAGAGAAATTAAGACTTCCAAGGATATCAAGGATTGGAATAATGGCGATATTTCTGTGGCGGTTATCCATCCTGCTTCAGCGGGACACGGGCTTAACCTACAAAGTGGCGGTTCTACGCTTATCTGGTTTGGACTTACCTGGAGTCTGGAACTCTATCAGCAAACTAATGCGAGACTTTGGAGACAAGGACAAAATGAGACAGTGGTTATCCATCACATTATTACTAAATGCACGATTGATGAAGATGTGATGAGAGCCTTGAAAAGAAAGGAAAAAACACAGTCCGACCTTATCAATGCCGTCAAAGCAAATTTTGGGAAAGCAAGGGATGTTGTATGATGGATGCTTTTGAAAAACTGGCAAATGCCATTATTCTACAGGCAGTCAAGGATTATCGTTTTGCTTTAAAAAGACTAGCAAAACACCCTCGCAATGATTCTGCTTTATATACGAAACGTGAGGTGGAGTGCTTCTTTCATTCTGGATTGTTCAATGTCCTTACCTCTCTAAACCCTGACATGTTAATTCAACAGCTACAAGAGGAGGTGGTGCGATGATGACAGCTAAGGAATTCTTAAAACAGGCTTACCGTTTGAATGAATTGATTAACTCCGACCTTGAAGAGTTGCAAAACTTAAGGGATTTATCAAGAAGTGTTTCATCCCCTGTGCTTGATGAGAAAGTCAGTCGAACAAAGAGTACTGACCCACCCTTTGAAAAATATGTGATTAGGATAATAGATTTGGAGCAACAGATACAACATGAGGTTGAGCGATTAATAAAGTTGAAATCAGATATCCGTGAAGCGATTAACCAGATGGAAAACGTAGATGAGAAGCTGCTCCTTCGCTACCGATACATTAACTTTCTTAACTGGGAAGAAATCTGTGTCAATCTTAATGTTTCTATGAGAACCGTTCATAGACTTCATTCATCCGCTTTGCAACACTTAAAGGTTCCCAAATAAAAGTTGGCACACTTTGGCACAGTTTGGCATACGATGACACTGTTTGTCCGTGGTGAAAGTTATATAATGGTAGTATGGAATATTAGTAAACTGAAGCCTTCACGGGAGAACCACTCCTGCGAGGGCTTTTTCTATGGGCAAAAGGAGGTGCAATATGCCAAAGAAACCGAAGCGACCATGCTCTTACCCTGGCTGCCCAGAGCTGACTGACAATCGCTTTTGTGAAGAGCATAGCAAGAAGGAAGCTGCACGGTATGAGAAGTATCAGCGTGATCCAGCAACCCGTAAGCGTTATGGTCGTGCTTGGAAAAGGATACGTGACCGTTACATTACAGCTCATCCACTTTGTGAGGAATGTAAAAGACAAGGAAAGCTGACCCCAGCAGCCGAAGTGCATCACATTCTTCCTCTTGCAAGAGGAGGGACTCACGATAGAAGTAATCTGATGGCTCTTTGTACTCCTTGCCACTCTGCAATCACAGCAAGAGATGGGGACCGTTGGGGAACCCGGTAGGGGGAGTCAAATCTCTACAGCTTTTTATTTGTGTAACGGGCGTGGGGCAACGCGTGAAAATTCGCGGTTTCAAACAGGGTAATAGGCCCATCGATGAAAAGAGGTGAGTGAATGGCCAAAGATGGAACAAACCGTGGCGGTGCCCGTATAGGCTCCGGTCAAAAGAAGAAACCACTTGCTGACAAAATTGCAGAGGGAAATCCGGGTAAGAGAAAGCTTGAAGTCGTTGAGTTCAAGAATACTGCTGACCTGAAGGGGCAGGAAATGCCAAAGCCAATGGCCATGCTCTCCGCAGTGCAAAAGGATGGGAAAACCCTAGTAGCGAGTGAAATCTATGAAATTACATGGAAATGGCTTGAGGAACGTGGCTGTGCCCACTTGGTACTTCCACAGCTTTTAGAGCGATATGCCATGAGTGCGGCCAGATGGATACAGTGTGAGGAAGCAGTAACCGAGTTTGGCTTTCTAGCCAAGCACCCAACCACTGGCAATGCTATTCAAAGTCCTTATGTAGCGATGAGTCAGAACTTTATGAGTCAAACAAACAGGCTATGGATGGAGATATATCAAATCGTTCGAGAGAATTGTGCTACAGAGTATTCTGGTTTAAATCCACAGGACGACGTGATGGAGCGACTGCTATCTGCCCGCAGAGGAAAATAAAGATGAGGAGATATGATGTAATGAGTAAGAGATATTTAACAGCAGAAAGTGTATGTGCTGGACATCCTGATAAACTATGCGACATCATTGCAGATAGCATTTTAGAAGCATGCCTACGTAAGGATAAGGCATCACGTGTCGCTTGTGAGGTAATGGCAACCAAGGGAAAAATTATCGTGGCGGGCGAGATCTCCTGCAGCGAGAAAGTGAATATTAGAGACATTGTAAAAACTGTACTGAAGGATGTGGGATACAACCCTCTAAAATTTTTGATTTATGTATATGTACATAATCAAAGTGTAGATATTGCGGCTGGTGTGAACATCGCACTAGAAGCACGAAATGGGATAAACGAACAGTACGGTTCCATTGGTGCTGGAGACCAGGGAACTATGTATGGTTATGCTACAAAGGAAACAAGAGAAATGCTTCCCCTACCTCTTGTGCTTTCCCACAGAATCGTAAAGAGACTGGATGATTGTCGCAAAGGAAAACTGATAAAAGGGATTCTTCCTGATGGTAAAGCACAGGTAACAGTGGAGTATGAAGATGACACTCCAGTAAGAATAAAGACGATTGTGATTTCGGTACAGCATGATAAGAATAAAACACAGGACGAACTTAAGGCGGATGTCCTTAACAATGTCTTATGGCAGTGCTTTGAGGACTTCCCTTTTGATGATGAAACCGAACTTCTTATCAATCCGTCGGGGCAGTTTGTTCTTGGTGGTCCCGCTGCCGATACGGGTTTGACTGGAAGAAAAATCATGGTCGATACCTATGGAGGGCTTGCATCCCATGGGGGTGGTGCTCTTTGTGGCAAAGACCCAACCAAAGTTGACCGAAGCGGTGCTTACATGGCTCGGTATATTGCCAAACATATCGTTTGGTGCGGTTATGCTAAGAAATGTGAAGTGAGTATTTCCTATGCCATTGGTAAGGCAAATCCTGTAGCCTTTACTGTAAATACCCTTGGCACTGGAACTGTTTCTGATGAAATACTAACTATTGCTGCTCAGGAGACTTTCAACTTAAGACCTGCGGCCATCATTGAAAAGCTGCGTCTAAGAAATGTGATTTATTCTGATACAGCGGTTTATGGTCACTTTAATAGTTGTCTGTTCCCATGGGAGGATGTAAATAAATACAGTGAGTTTAGAAAGGCGGTGGAAAAGTATGTTGATTGAAACGATTAAAACAAAACAACTCATCCCCGCTGACTATAACCCAAGGAAGGATTTAAAACCGGGTGATCCAGAGTACGAGAAACTTAAACGTTCCCTTGAGGAGTTTGGGTATGTAGAACCCGTTATATGGAATAAAATCACAGGCAGAGTTATCGGAGGTCACCAACGCTTGAAAGTCCTGCTGAGTATGGGCATGGATGAAATAGAATGTGTAGTAGTTGAAATGGATGAGCAAAAAGAAAAGGCTCTGAACATTGCACTAAATAAAATAAGTGGTGATTGGGATAAAGATAAATTGGCGCTACTTATCACAGACCTAAATGCTTATGACTTTGATGTATCTCTAACAGGTTTTGCCCCAGGAGAATTGGATGATCTTTTTAAGGATTCCCTTAAGGATAATATAAAAGAAGATGATTTCGATGTAGATAGCGAGCTGAAAAAGCCCGCTGTTTCGCATTTAGGGGATGTTTGGATACTTGGACAGCATCGACTTGTCTGCGGAGATAGTACGAGGAAAGACACCTTTGATGTCTTGATGGATGGGAAAGCTGCCAATCTGGTAGTTACGGACCCTCCATATAACGTCAACTATGAAGGTTCTGCTGGAAAAATAAAAAATGACAATATGGGTAATGAAGCGTTCTATGATTTCCTGCTTGCAGCATTTCAAAATACTGAAGCAGCGATGGCAAAGGACGCTTCTATTTATGTATTTCATGCCGATACGGAAGGACTCAATTTTAGAAGAGCATTCTCCGATGCAGGATTTTATCTTTCCGGCACTTGTATTTGGAAGAAGCAATCCCTTGTTCTCGGTCGTTCCCCTTATCAGTGGCAACATGAACCGGTACTCTTTGGATGGAAAAAGAAAGGCAAGCATCTTTGGTATTCAGACCGCAAGCAGACCACCATCTGGGAGTTTGAGAAACCAAAGAAAAATGGCGACCATCCAACCATGAAACCAGTGGCACTTGTGGCATATCCCATTATGAATTCGAGTCTTAGTAACTGCATCGTGCTTGATCCCTTTGGTGGTTCAGGAAGTACACTGATTGCTTGTGAGCAGACAGATAGAATTTGCTACACCATTGAACTGGATGAAAAGTACTGTGATGTCATTGTGGAAAGGTATATTGAGCAAGTCGGAAACTCGGATGGTGTGTTTCTTTTAAGAGATGGTTCGAAATTTAGATATGGTGACCTGCCAAATGTTGATTTATCTACACAAAATACCGCCGATTAATAGAACAGTATTTTCTACAGAAAGATGCTCTAAATGACTTGATAATAACAGCTTTTAGAGTGATATATGTACGTACCGAAAATAGAAAGGCGGTATGAAAATGAAGATTAACTATAATGTTACAGGACCAAAAAGAAAAGCACTGGTTAACGCGATCAGCCAAGAACTGAATGTTCCTGTTAAATACCTCGGTGCACCTACATTTGCATATGAGGTGGCTGACTACAATATTGACAAAAACGGAGTACTCAGTGGGCCAGATAATTCTGAACTGGTTGGTGACCTACTGAGACTTCACGACTTCAAGTCAATTTCAGAAGAATTTGAGACACCATTTCAGAAAACAGAAGCTACTGAAACTGAAGAAGCTATCAATCTGGTAATTCAAATGCCACGGGCAGATTTTACTGACATGGCCCTTGAGAACTTAAAAGGATTGGTAGAGAGTAAAAAAGCTCTTATAAAGACAGCACTTGATACGGACTCCATTCCAATCAATGTAACTGAAGAATTTGTCGCCTTCCCTTGGTTTCAAGGTGAGTGCTCAGCAGAAGAAGTTAAGGCATACACCCATTTTATAACAGCACTTTGCGAAATGGCGAAAAAACAGACCCGCGTCAACTCCACCGAGAAATCAGTAGAGAATGAAAAGTACGCTTTCCGTTGCTTCCTTCTCAGGCTTGGCTTCATCGGCCCAGAATATAAAACGGAACGAAAGATTCTCCTCTCTAAGCTATCAGGTAGCTCTGCTTTCAAAAGCGGGGCAGCCAAGCAGGAGGTGAGTGAACAATGAATATCATTCACCCAGAAATGTTAAAGCAACTTAGAAGCTATTACACTCCAGGAACCCGTGTCATGCTACTTAGAATGAACGACCCATATACAAAACTTCAACCCGGAGCTAAAGGTACGGTTACTAGTGTTGATGACATCGGAACGATTCACGTCAGTTGGGATTCCGGTGGTTCCCTTGGAGTGGCCTTTGGTGAGGATTTATGCAAGAAAATCGAAGAGTAACCATACACATTTTGAGCCAAATATGGCAGCAAATATGTAGATTTATATTGCGAAATTGTCTTGCTATAAAAGCCTTTTAGAGTGATATATGTACATGCCGAAAGGACACACACACTTTAGAAGGAGCGAGAAAAATGTTAAACGCAAAATTTGGAATCGAAATCGAGTTCACAGGAATCACAAGGGAAAGAGCAGCAAAGGTTGTTACTGAATTTCTACAAGGCACTTATGCTGAAGGCGGGACCTATTACGATACGAAAAAGGTAACAGCACCAGACGGACGGGTTTGGAAGTTTATGAGTGACGGGAGCATCCACTGTCAAAGAAAAGAAGGTGGAAGGAAGGTCGCCGCTGGCAGAGATTACAGCGTCGAGTTAGTCAGCCCCATCCTTACCTATCAAGAGGACATTGAAACATTACAGGAGCTGGTGAGAAAGCTTCGCAAAGCCGGAGCCTTTACAAATACATCTTGTGGCATTCACATTCATCTAGACGGTGCTAAGCATACACCAAGAAGTATCCGAAACTTTGTAAATATCATTGCAAGCAAAAACGACTTATTTTACAAAGCACTTCAAATTGCACCGCAGAGAATGAACTACTGCAAAAAGATGGACAGCATTTTGGTTGAGAAAATGAACCGCAAGAAGCCTAAAACTTTGAGAGAAATAGAGGACATTTGGTACGAAGGCTACAGTGAGAGTAGAAGCGCCCACTATCACAATAGCCGCTACCATTTCCTCAACCTTCACAGCTTTTTTACTGGAAACCATACAGTTGAACTTCGAGGGTTTAACAGCGAGCTTCATGCTGGGAAGATAAGAAGCTACATCGTTCTAGCACTCGCCATTAACCACCAAGCCTTAACACAAAAGTGTGCATCGGCAAAGAAACCTCAAGTGGAGAACGAGAAATTCGCCATGAGAACCTACCTAAACCGAATTGGTTTTATTGGCGACGAATTTGCAAACTGCAGAGAACATTTAACCGCAGCACTTTCGGGTTCAGCTGCATGGCGGTTTCGGGCGGCCTGAGCTGCCCTTAACCCCCAAAGCTAAGAAGGAGGATGACAATGAATAGTAAATTATATCTTGCCTATGGCTCCAACCTTAACCTGGAGCAAATGGCCAACAGATGCCCCACAGCGAAGGTGGTAGGAACAAGCCAAATCAATAACCACCGCTTGTTATTTAGAGGGGCACACGCGGGCGCTGTGGCGACCATTGAGCCTTTTAAGGAGGACAATGTACCAGTTTTGGTGTGGGAAATCACACCGGCTGATGAAGCGGCACTTGACCGCTACGAAGGATGGCCTTTCCTTTATCGCAAGGAAACCGTAAAAGTGAAATTGAACGGCAAAACCGTTAATGCGATGGTCTACATTATGAATGACGGAAGACCGCTTGGACAACCGAGCTGTCATTATTACAGTACCATATTAGAAGGCTATAAGAGTGCGGGCTTCGATGTGGATATCCTGCGCAAAGCGACAACCGATTCAGCTGAATCGGAGGAGGCAATCAATGAATGAGATAATTAAGGAACAAATCCTTTCCATCCGTGAAAGTGGAGTCACAAATATGTTTGATGTGAACCGAGTCCAGTATGAAGCAAATGAACGAGGGTTTTATGAATTGGTAGTCTATTTAATAGACCATAAAGCGGAATATGCTCATTTCATAATGACAGGGGAAGTGGATGGAAATAAGTAAATAAAATTAAACAGGATAAGGAGAAGGGCTTCTATCTATAGGATTGAGGCTCTTTTCTTTTGTCCTTTTTCATAAAAGGGGCGGTGTTTATGCGGAAACTGAAGAAATATAAGCCGACCGCCTTTATAGCTGATGGGTCATATTACGATAAGGATGCTGCTGATTACGCTGTGGCTTTTATCGAAGCACTCTCCCATACGAAAGGTTTATGGGCAGGTAAGCCTTTTGAACTTATCGATTGGCAGGAGCAAATCATCCGTGATCTATTCGGAATTTTAAAGCCAGATGGATATCGGCAGTTTAACACTGCTTATGTAGAAATACCTAAAAAGATGGGAAAAAGTGAGCTTGCCGCAGCAATTGCACTTCTCCTCACTTGCGGTGATGGTGAAGAACGGGCGGAGGTGTATGGTTGTGCCGCCGATCGCCAGCAGGCATCAATTGTATTTGAAGTAGCAGCCGATATGGTGAGAATGTGTCCAGCGCTGAATAAACGAGTAAAGTTGCTTGCTTCAACTAAGCGATTGGTGTACCTGCCGACCAACAGCTTCTATCAGGTATTGTCGGCTGAAGCCTACTCCAAACACGGCTTCAATATACATGGTGTTGTTTTTGATGAACTTCATACTCAGCCAAATCGGAAACTATTTGATGTTATGACGAAAGGATCTGGGGATGCAAGGACCCAACCGCTGTATTTTCTTATCACCACTGCGGGGACGGATACTCAGAGTATCTGCTACGAAACACACCAAAAAGCGGTTGATATTATTGAGGGCAGAAAATACGATCCTACCTTTTATCCCGTAATCTATGGCGCCAAAGAAGAGGATGATTGGACAGATCCAAAAGTGTGGAAGAAAGCAAATCCAAGCTTGGGAATTACGGTGGGGATTGACAAGGTAAGGGCTGCTTGTGAAAGTGCAAAGCAAAACCCTGCTGAAGAGAACAGCTTCAGGCAGTTAAGATTGAATCAGTGGGTTAAACAGTCTGTCCGTTGGATGCCAATGGCAAAGTGGGATGCCTGTGCATTTCCAGTTATACCAGAAAGTCTTGAAGGGCGGGTATGTTATGGGGGTCTTGACCTATCTTCTACAACAGACATTACAGCCTTTGTGTTGGTGTTCCCACCAGAGGATGAAACAGATAAATACATTGTTCTTCCGTATTTTTGGATGCCAGAGGACAACATTGACCTCCGAGTCCGAAGAGACCATGTGCAATACGATCTTTGGGAGAAGCAAGGGTATATTCTAACCACAGAAGGCAATGTAGTGCATTACGGCTACATTGAGCGGTTTATTGAAGAACTGGGCGAAAAGTATAACATTCGAGAAATTGCGTTTGACCGTTGGGGAGCTGTTCAAATGGTTCAGAACCTTGAAGGATTAGGCTTTACTGTCGTTCCTTTCGGTCAAGGCTTTAAAGATATGTCACCACCAACCAAAGAACTGATGAAATTGACATTAGAAGAAAGAATAGCACACGGTGGGCATCCAGTGCTTCGTTGGATGATGGACAACATCTTTATAAAAACTGATCCGGCGGGCAACGTGAAGCCGGATAAAGAAAAAAGTACAGAAAAAATAGATGGCGCGGTGGCAACTATCATGGCACTTGATCGTGCTATTCGTTGTGGCTCAGGTAATAGTGGAGATTCGGTGTATGACGAGCGAGGTTTGATTGTCTTTTAAACCTTAATGGTTAGCACAATGTTTATATTCGGAGGTGATGCCTATGAATCTAAAAAAAGGACTGTTTCGTTCAAGAGACAAACCGCAAAATCGTGTGGGTAGTGCGTTCTCCTTCCTGTTTGGCGGTACGTCATCTGGCAAAATGGTTAATGAACGTACTGCAATGCAGGCAACAGCAGTGTATGCCTGCGTAAGGATATTAGCTGAAGCGATTGCCGGACTGCCACTTCATGTATATAGATATCGTTCTGATGGAGGTAAAGAAAGGATTCCTTTCCACCCGCTGTATTACCTTCTTCATGATGAACCAAATCCAGAGATGACTTCATTCGTGTTTCGAGAAACACTGATGAGTCATCTTTTACTTTGGGGAAATGCCTATGCACAGGTGGTCAGAAACGGTCGTGGGCAGGCAGTGGCGCTTTATCCCCTACTCCCCAACAAGATGGAGGTTAGTCGAGCAACAAATGGTGAGCTGGTCTATACCTATTACCGTGATACGGATGAAAGTGGCCTAAACCCAAAAGGTGGCTATGTCACACTCCGTAAAGATGAAGTTCTACACATACCTGGCTTAGGTTTTGATGGACTCATTGGCTATAGCCCAATCGCTATGGCGAAAAATGCAATCGGTATGTCACTTGCTACTGAAGAGTACGGTGCGGCATTCTTTGCCAATGGTGCTAATCCCGGAGGTGTGCTGGAACACCCAGGAGTAATCAAAGATATACAGAGGGTCAAGGATAGTTGGAATAGTGCCTACCAAGGCACAGGCAATGCTCACAAAATTGCTGTGTTGGAAGAGGGGATGAAGTTTCAAGCCATCGGCATCCCTCCAGAACAGGCTCAATTTCTAGAAACACGGAAGTTTCAAATTAATGAGATTGCGAGAATTTTCCGTGTGCCGCCCCATATGGTGGGAGATTTAGAGAAATCCAGTTTCTCCAATATTGAACAGCAGTCTTTGGAGTTTGTAAAATACACCCTTGATCCGTGGGTGGTGCGATGGGAACAAAGTCTCCAGCAATCGCTTATTTTGCCTTCTGAGAAAACTTCACTGTTTATCAAGTTCAATTTGGACGGTCTGCTTCGTGGTGATTACCAAAGTCGTATGAATGGCTACGCTACAGGTCGTCAAAATGGCTGGATGTCAGCCAACGATATCCGTGAACTGGAGGACATGAACAGAATACCAGCTGAGGAAGGTGGCGATTTATATCTGGTTAACGGAAATATGACAAAACTGGCTGACGCAGGTGCGTTTGCCAAAACCGAAGGAGGTCAGTAAATGAGGAAGTTTTGGAACTGGGTGCGAGATTCTGATGAAGAACGTACCCTCTATTTAAATGGAGTGATATCCGAAGAAACGTGGTGGGGGGATGAGGTTACACCTAAGATTTTTAAAGATGAATTGCTGGCAGGCACCGGCGATATTACGGTGTGGATTAATTCCCCTGGTGGTGATGTGTTTGCAGCAGCTCAGATTTATAACATGCTGATGGAGTATACCGGAAAAGTCACTGTAAAGATTGATGGGCTTGCGGCAAGTGCGGCATCCGTTATTGCAATGGCAGGTGGGGATGTGTATATGTCCCCAGTTTCCATGCTTATGATTCATAATCCATCAACCATTGCTATCGGTGACAGTGAGGAAATGATGCGAGCAAAGGCTTTATTGGATGAGGTTAAGGAAAGCATTATTAATGCCTATGAGTTAAAGACAGGTCTTTCTCGAACAAAACTCTCCCATCTGATGGATGCAGAGTCCTGGATGAATGCCAATAAAGCGATTGAACTTGGTTTTGCAGATAAGATCATGTTCATGGAAAGTGAAACACCGGATTTGACAGATAGTCTTATCTTTAGCAGGATGGCGGTTACTAACTCGCTTATCAGCAAACTGCCAAAACAACCAAAACAACCAAAACAGAAAACAGGTACACCCATTGAGTCGCTGGATAAGCGGCTTTCTTTAATTTCGCACTAATTTTAAGGGAGGAAATAACAATGAGTAAAATTCTTGAATTGCGTGAGAAACGCGCTAAAGCTTGGGACGCAGCAAAGGCATTCCTTGATTCAAAACGTGGTGGTGATGGACTGTTATCCGCCGAGGACACGACAACCTATGAAAAAATGGAAGCCGATGTGGTGGCTCTTGGTAAGGAAATTGAACGTTTGGAACGCCAAGCATCTATCGACTTGGAACTGTCGAAAGCAACCAGTAACCCAATTACCAATGAACCTACTAGAACTGGAGAGGAAAAGACCGGTCGTGCAAGTGCTGAATACAAAAGAGCTTTCTGGAATGCAATGCGTGACAATGTTAGCTATGAAGTAAGAAACGCTCTAAAAATTGGCACTGATTCTGAAGGCGGATTCCTTGTGCCAGATGAGTTTGAACGTACGCTAGTAGAAGCTCTAGAGGAAGAAAATATTTTCCGTAGATTGGCTAATGTAATCACGACATCTTCTGGTGACCGTAAGATTCCTGTTGTTGCAAGCAAAGGTACAGCAAGCTGGATAGATGAAGAAGGAGCTATCCCAGAAAGTGATGACAGCTTCGGTCAAGTATCCATCGGGGCCTATAAACTAGCGACAATGATTAAAGTCTCTGAGGAGCTACTAAACGATTCCGTGTTTAATCTCGAAAGCTACATCACAAGAGAATTTGCCCGTCGCATTGGGAACAAGGAGGAGGAAGCCTTCTTTGTAGGTGACGGTACAGGTAAGCCAACAGGGATTTTAAATGCCACAGGCGGCGGTCAAGTTGGTGTTACTGCGGCAAGTGCCACTGCCATCACTTTGGATGAGGTTTTAGATTTATTCTACAGTTTGAAAGCACCTTATCGTAATAAGGCCGTATTCGTAATGAACGATGCCACTATAAAGGCTATTCGTAAATTGAAAGACGGTAATGGGCAATACCTATGGCAACCTTCCATCCAAGCGGGAACACCTGATACGATTCTTAACCGCCCGCTGTATACCTCATCATATGTACCTACTGCTGAAGCAGGTGCAAAAACTGTGGTATTCGGTGATTTTAGTTATTACTGGGTGGCAGACCGTCAAGGACGAGTATTCAAACGATTAAATGAACTCTTTGCTGTCACAGGTCAAGTAGGGTTTATTGCTACACAGCGTGTTGATGGAAAGCTTATCTTGCCGGAGGCCGTTAAGGTACTCCAACAGAAGGCGTAACGGAGGTGCTTTATGAGTTATAACACGAAGAACTATACCGAACAAGGCGGAGAAAAAACTGTAATTGGCGGTGTTTTAGAAATTAAAGAGGGAGCCTCGGTTACGGGGCTTCCTGTTGCAGGAAACCAAGCAGACAGCACAGCCACCGATGTTGCTGGTTTAGTTACGGACTTTAATGCTCTGCTTGCCAAACTAAAAGCAGTGGGGCTTATGGAGACTGACTAAGGTGGAACGTAAAGGAGGTTGGTGGTATGGCAGTGGCAGATAATCTTTTGCCTAAAGTTAAAGCGAACTTAATTTTAACGCATGATCAGGATGATGCCCTCCTTATCGGATTTATCACTGCTGCAGTCTCATATGCACAGAGCTATCAGCACGTTCCTGAAGACTATTATGAAACCCATGCCATGCCTCCAACAACAGAACAAGCAGTGATTATGTTGTCGAGCCATTTCTATGAAAGCAGGGATGGCTCGACAGCAGGTTTCTTTGCTGACAGTGTACAGGCGGGGCAACAAGTATGGAACACAGTGAACCTGCTTTTACGGCTTGACCGAGAGTGGGGTGTTTAGCATGAGTTTTGGAAAGATGAACACATTCATAGATATCATCAGTACGGTACCAATAAAGGATGAGGAAGGCTTCGCCAAAAAAGGTGACAATATACTCGTTAGTGTACTTGCTTACAAGGAAGATCGTCATGGCAGTGAGCGGTGGACGAATATGGCATCATTTTCATCTGCAACTTCTTTGTTTCGGTTTAGGAAAATTTATGGACTTAAGGTGACGAATGAAATGGTCATCGTCTGTGATGATGGTAGATATCAGATTTTAAGTGTTGAGGATGTAAGAAACCGAGGGATGTATGTCGAGGTTTTAGCCGAAAAGCTAGAACCAACTGTGAGGTGATGGATATGGCAAAAGCGAATATAAAGATGCCAGAAGAATTCCTTTTAAAGGTATCTCGATTAGCTGACCAGACCGATGTGATTCTTCCTAAGGTTTTGGAAGTTGGCGGTGAAGTGGTGCTGGATAAAGTTAAGGGAAATTTGAGCAAGGTGGTTGGCAAGGACACGAAATATCCATCCAAAAGCACTGGTGAGTTGCTATCTTCACTGGGCCTTTCTGGTGCAAAACAGGATAGAAACGGAAACTTCAATGTAAAAGTCGGCTTTGCTGAGCCGCGCTCTGATGGTGAGAGCAATGCTAAACTTGCCAGCATTATCGAATATGGCAAACATGGTCAGCCTGCAAAACCCTTCCTAAAGCCTGCGAGGAATGCATCTAGGAAACCTTGCATCAATGCAATGGTCGCCAAGCTGGAGGAGGAAATCGAGAAGATATGAATATCTTAGAGGAATTGAATACACTTGTGACCGCTATACCGCTCCCCGTGGAAACCGGGGTTTTTTCAGGTTTGGCACCAGATGAGTATGTCGTGATTCTCCCTCTTTCGGATATTTTTGAAGTCCATGCGGATAACCGTCCAGGCTTTGATGTGCAGGAAGCGAGGATATCACTGTTCTCAAAAAATAACTACCTAGAGCGGAAAAGACAGCTCACAACGGCTTTAATAAATGCAGATTTTACTGTGACCGAACGAAGATATATCGGTCACGAGGATGATACTGGATATCATCATTACGCCATCGATGTGGCGAAAAACTATAGATTGGAGGATTAACACATGGCAACGATTGGTCTTGATAGACTGTACTATTCAAAAATAACCGAGGACGCTAACGGTGAGGAAACTTATGCCCAACCTTCTGTGCTGGCAAAAGCCATCACTGCTGAACTTTCGGTAGAACTGGTGGAAGCAATTCTGTATGCTGACGATGGTGCGGCTGAGGTTGTGAAAGACTTTAACAGTGGTACTCTCACTCTCGGTGTTGACGACATTGGTCCGACAGTTGCAGCGGATTTAACTGGTGCTTCTACAGATGACAACGGAGTATTAATCTCAGCCAGTGAAAATGTGGGTACACCAGTTGCAGTAGGGTTTCGTGCACAAAGGGCTAATGGAACATACCGCTATTTTTGGCTGTATCGCGTTAAGTTTGGACTACCAGCTACCAACTTACAGACAAAGGCTGATTCCATTACCTTTTCTACACCCACCATCGAAGGAACCGTTATGCGTAGGAATAAGCTGGATGGATTGGGCAAGCACCCATGGAAAGCGGAAGTTACAGAAGGTGATCCTGGTGTTTCATCGACCACCATAACAGGCTGGTTCACTGAAGTCTATGAACCTGTATATACACCTGAACCATAGGAGGGGAAATCATGGATAATGATAGAAGTGCCTCAATCAACATACGTGACATAGAGTATGAACTGGTTTTAACTACACGTGCAACAAAGGCCATTGCCGGTCGTTACGGTGGTCTTGAAAACCTTGGAGAAAAACTGATGAAATCAGAAAACTTCGAGATGGCACTGGACGAGATTGTTTGGCTAATTACATTGCTTGCAAACCAGTCCATTTTGATTCGTAATCTTAAGAATAAGAACGCACCAGAAGAATTGCTTACAGAGGAAGAAGTGGAGCTTCTTACTTCACCGCTTGACTTAGCGGCATATAAAACTGCAATTACCGAGGCAATGTTCAAAGGTACAAAGAGAAATGTGGAAAGTGAGGAGGAAACTCCAAAAAACGTGGAAGTCGGGTAACGGACGCTGAGGTCTTTACCCGGCTTCTTTATTATGGAACAGTCCAGATGGGCATGGAGGCAGAGGAATTCTGGCTTCTGCCAATTGGACTGTTTTTTGATTTATGGGCTTGCCATAAGCAGTGGCATGGCATTGAAAAGCCAAAGAAAACTCAGACCATTGACGATATTATCCCACTAGGCATATAGGAGGAGGTGAAGGGATGGCGGATAATTTTGGATTAAAAATAGGTGTCGAGGGTGAGCGAGAATTTAAGAAGGCACTCTCCGAAATCAATCAATCATTTAAGGTACTAGGTAGTGAAATGGCCCTTGTAACCAGTCAATTTGATAAAAACGATAAATCCATTCAATCGATCACGGCTCGAAATGCCGTTTTAAATAAAGAAATTGACGCACAGAAAGAAAAGATTTCTACCCTTAAGGCTGCCCTTGATAATGCCTCCTCCTCTTTCGGTGAAAATGACCGTCGTACCCAAAACTGGCAGATACAATTAAACAGGGCTCAGGCAGAACTGAACCTTATGGAACGTGAACTTGAGGAGTCTACAATTGAAGCGGATAGTCTCGGTGAAGAGTTAGAGAATTCCGGTAAAAGTGCAGAGGATGCTGGTGGCAGGTTTGAAAAGCTTGGCGGTGTACTCAAGGGAATTGGTGTGGCGATGGGTGCGGTTGCCGTTGCCGCTGGAGCCGCGGCTATTAAGTTAGGTAAAGAGGTAGTTACTCAGTTTGGAGAATTAGAACAAAACCTAGGTGGATCGGAGGCGGTTTTTGGAGCATATGCTGCATCGATTCAGAAAACTGGTGAGGAAGCCTATAAAAATCTAGGTGTTTCCCAAAGTGAGTACCTTGCAACTGCTAACAAAATGGGCGCGTTATTCCAAGGTTCTGGTATACAGCAACAGAGAAGTCTTGAGCTAACTGAAAAGGCCATGCAACGTGCGGCAGACATGGCATCTGTTATGGGTATTGATATGTCCTCGGCATTGGAGGCAGTCACTGGGGCGGCAAAGGGTAACTTTGATATGATGGATAACTTAGGTGTTGCGATGAACGCTACAAACATCGAAGCCTATGCTCTCGCAAAGGGTCTGGATTTCACTTGGAATACTGCAACACAAGCGGAAAAAGCCGAAGTAGCAATGCAAATGTTCTTTGAGAACACAGAGCAGTATGCAGGTAACTTTGCAAAAGAATCAACCGAGACAATCTCCGGTTCTATTGGGTTACTACAGGCCGCACTTGGTTCATTTACAGCTGGACTCGGTAATGCCAATGCTGATATGACGAATCTGACTGAGAATCTTGTTGATGCTTTCGAGGCGGTTGTCACTAATATTGTACCGGTTTTAGAAAATATCGTAGCCGCCTTGCCAACAGCGACAGGCGCAACATTAGCGGCGGTTGCAGACTTGCTACCAATGCTTCTTGAATTGGTTACAAATATATTCGCGCAAGTACTGGAAACAATTTTGAGCCTTTTACCCGAACTTATTCCAGCGACGGTAAGTGCTCTAATGACGATTGTCGGTGCATTAATTGATAACCTTCCACTGCTAATAAATGCAGCAATTGAATTAGTAACAGCACTTGTGGAGGGAATCGGCATAGCGTTACCACAACTCATCCCTGCGGCAGTTTCTGCAGTTATGCAGATTGTCCAAGGATTGATGGATAACCTACCACTCATTTTGGATGCCGCTTTGCAGTTGATTATAGGGTTAGCACAGGGATTGGTAGAGGCAATACCTCAGCTTACTTCTGCCTTACCGGTCATCATCAAAGCAATAGTGGATTTTATCATTGCATCTATTCCACAGATTATTGATGCGGGTATTCAATTATTGACCTCACTGGTCACAGCTTTGCCTACCATTATTACAGCAGTTGTGGAAGCAATTCCGCAAATTATCGATAGTATCATCAGTGCTGTTATTGGGTCGATTCCTTTGATTATTGATGCAGGTATCCGGCTTCTAATATCACTCATACAGGCATTGCCACAGATTATTACTACTGTTGTCGGTGCTATTCCCAAGATTGTTAGCTCGCTGGTCAATGCCATTATTGGTAACATCGATAAGATTATCTTAGCGGGTGTACAACTGTTTGTGGCACTGATTGCAAATCTGCCAAGGATAATCGTGGAGATCGTAAAAGCCGTACCGCAGATTATCTCTGGACTGGTTAGGGCCTTTACTGGCTATATCGGTCAAATGGCACAAGTGGGCGGCAATTTGATTAAAGGGTTGTGGAAGGGTATATCAGACGCAGGTGCATGGTTATGGGGTAAAATATCCGGGTTTTTCGGAAATGTTGTATCGAGGATAAAAGACTTTTTCGGTATCCGCTCCCCTTCAACTCTATTTGCTGGAATTGGCCACAACATGGGTGAAGGTATCGGTGTAGGTTTTGAGGATGCAATGACAGCAGTTTCAAGGGATATGCAAAATGCAGTACCAACCAGCTTTGATTTTAATTACAGAGGTGTATCTGGACAAGGTAATGCCACGGGTTCAAGTATCACTCAAAATATTTCAGTTGTGACACCTAAAGCTCTATCAGAAAAAGAATTAGCACGGGAGTTTAAGAACCTATCCCGTAAACTGGCACTTGAATTGTAAAGGAGGTACGGAAATGGAGCTAACATACACCAATAGAGATGGAGAGAGTATTACGCTTAAGCAAAGCCGACCGTACTTTCTTACGAAGGTAGACGGTACTGGAAATATTCGTCAAACCGTCAACACTTTCAAGGCGCCGGATCAGGATGGCGCTTTTTATATTTCCTCCACACTAGATATGCGAAACATAACGATTGAAGGTACGGTTGTTGCTGATACTCCCGATGAAGCCTTTAAAAGGAGACAACGATTCCTTCAAATATTCAGCCCAAAGCTACTAGGGACCCTTCAATACCGTGACCGACAGATATCCTGTGTGGTGGAGGAGGCAGGCTTTAGTGTTTCTAATCGGCAACGAATACCAAACTTCTTTGTCAGTCTACTCTGCCCATCCCCTTTCTTCGAGACATTAAATGAGGTGCGAGAGGAACTGGCATCATGGATACCGCTATTTGAGTTTGAATTGGAAATTCCTATGAGTGGGATGGAGTTCGGAATGCGTCAACCTAGCCAAATCATTACAGTGGAAAATATCGGGGATGTATCTTGTGGATGTGAGATTGTATTCCGAGCCTTAGGTACTGTGTCGAACCCTGAACTATTAAACATAGACACGGGAGAATATATCCGACTTCTCACTACAATGAGCGCTGGGGATGAACTTCGCGTATACACCCACTTCGCTGGTAAGCGTGTGGTCCAGATTAATGGGTCAACGATTACAAATGCTTTTTCACTGTTGGATACCAATTCGGTGTTCTTTCAACTCGCGGCAGGTCTTAATACACTACGATACGATGCTTCAGTCAATATGGAACTGCTAGAGGTTAGTATTTACTTTCGTCCGCAGTTTCTGGGGGTGTAAAGATGGAACTGTATATCTACAATTCAAACCGAGAGCTTGTGGGCATTGTGGAGTCCTTCGAGTACTTACGCTGGACGAGACGCTATTCCCAGTGTGGCTCATTTGAGTTAAAAGCGATTGCAACTTTGGAAAATACAGAACTATTAAAGGAAGGGAATATCATCTGGAAAAATGATGATGAGGAAGTCGGGATCATCGAACATCTGGAACTTTCTCAAACCGAGCATGAAATTATTACTGCAAGTGGTCGGTTTGCAACTTCCTTCCTCTCCCGCCGCATTGTTTGGCAAACGGAGAAATTGTCTGGTGATATTTCTACTTGTGTAGAGCAACTTTTAAATAATAATCTTATCAATCCTTCTGATGTAGCAAGGAAGATTGCGAACATATCCTTTTCTGCTCCAAACTTTAATGTTCCTATCAGCACACAGGTATCGTATCGAAATTTGATGGATGCTGTGACGGAACTATGTGTTGCATCGGATGTTGGCATTAAGACTGTGTTCACTCCTACTACAGGGGTTTTTACCGTAGCGTTATATATGGGAACGGAATCACAAGCTGTATTTTCAAAGGAATATGAAAACCTTACAGAACAGATTTATACAATAAGTGCTGGAGATTATGCCAACACCGCCCTTGTTGGTGGTGAAGGAGAAGGTCCAGACAGAACTTTTGTTGCAATTACAAGTGGCTCTGGTGAGACAAGGCACGAAATTTTTGTGGATGCTAAGGACTTACGGGCAGAAGACTTTGGTTTAGATTACATTGATACATTAATCTTTCGAGGTCAAAGTAAGCTGAGTGAGCAAGCCATACGCTATTCATTTGATACATCGGTCAATCCACACGGTAATTTGTCATATAAGATAGACTTCGATCTTGGGCAGACCGTCAAAGTTATTTCCAAAGCATGGGGTGTATCCATGACGACACGTATCACCGAAGTTGAAGAAACTTATGACGCAGATGGCCGGAGTATCAGTGTAGTATTCGGAAAAGCTGAATTGACAATAGCCCAAAAATTACACTCCGACTTGAGCGAGGTGAAAACAGCAATATCGGCTCCAACTGGCATATCTGAAATTGCACAGGCTTTAGGAGCAGTGGAGGATACGCTAGTAGCAGTTGAGGAAACCTTAGGCGACTTGACGGAGGTAGATTCAAAGATTCAAGGAGACAACGTAGCATCTACTATCAACAATCTGTATGGAAAACTACCTGCGCTCGAAATCAATGTTGGCGGAGGAACTATATCGATTGGACAATATGCGTTGTATTATATGAAACCTGGAGATGCCTTTTATTTCACCTCATGGAGTGGCAATAAGTTTAGTGACCAGCCAAGTGACGACGGCCATGTCTTTTTGATAAAACATAGCGGGGACAATACGGGAAATGGATATCAGCGGGCAATGGGTTTCTTTATTTCTCGCAATACGCTGACTTTCTATGTGATTTCTGTTTTCGTATTTAATAACCCTTCTGGACAAGCAAACTGGCTTAATATCAATAATGAACCTGTAACTACTGCAAGAATTGCCAATGGAGCAGTTACAGGTTTAAAAATTGCAGACCGTACAATTACAGCTACTAAAATGGTTTCTTCTTTTAGCGACTATTCAACTACAGAACAAAACACTGGGCGACTATGGATAGATGGTAAGACAATTTATCGCAAGCAAGTGAATCTTGGGACACTTACAAATACGACACCGAAAAGCGTAGCTCACGGCATATCAAACCTCAGCACTATTGTCAGTTTAACAGGCTTTGCGACAAATGGGACCGTATTCTTGCCACTGCCCCTTGCCCGGTACAACAACTTCGCATCGCAAATCGGACTCTTCGCAAATAAGACCGACATTGTAGTCGAACCAGGCAATGATAGAACTGCGTATACAGGCTATGTAGTAATAGAGTATACAAAAACGGAATAGAAGGAGGAGTGATTGATGGAAAAAAGCGGATTTTTCAATTCATCCGATGGTGATAGAGTCTATGATGCAACGGACTTCGCTGCATACTTTGGAAGCCTTGTCTCGAATGGTGTGTTTTATGCGACACCAACAAACTTACTGGTATCTCCTGGGATTGGATTAGCAGTAACCATAGCACCGGGCAGTGCATGGATTAATGGTTATAGATATGAAAATACGGATGTTTTAAATAAACCCCTTGCTACAGCAGATGGGAGCAATCCTCGCATAGACAGGGTTGTGGTTCGTTTAAGTCAAATTACGAGAAGCATTCAGCTCGCCATTGTTACTGGTACTCCAACGGCATCGCCCATAGCTCCGGAGTTGACAAGAACAAGCGATGTCTATGAACTAGGTATTGCTGATGTTCTAGTACCTTCAGCTGCTACATCGATTTCAGCAAATAACATTATTGATACTCGGTTGAATACTAGTCTTTGCGGGTTGGTAAACTCGCTAGTTTCTGCGGTTTATGAATAGGAGGTGAATATAAGTGGCGGATATTAACGGTATAACTTTGCAGGCGGGTTCTAGCCCGACCGTTCATTACACGATTACTTATACTAAAAGCCGACCTAATAATAGTCAGATGACATACAACTTCACCATATCCGCTGCGTTAGGTTCATCAGGTTCCTTTATTCGTAGTGGTTATGCATTGCTTTGCACTATGACTGTAAATGGATCTTCTTCACAAGTGCGTATTAAAGCGGCAGACGGAGATAACTGGGAAGGGACCACACCAAGGATTAGATATGTTTCGGTGACCTGTGCTTCTACTACAGGTAATGCAACCCAGCCAGTCACATTCAAAGTGGTATCTGATGGACGATTACCATTATCCTCTGGTGTGATTACCAATTCAAGCTATACGGTACTAAGTGCTCCATTGCTTACTACGGCTTGTGGAGCCCCGACATCTTGTACGGTTTCCCCGACACTTGCGGAAGGGGATGTGACTCTTTCTTGGAGTGGTGCTTCTGGGGGCATCAATAATACGATTTCTAGTTATGAGATTCAATATAGTGATTCTGCCGATAACATCACATGGGGAGCATGGACTGCTCTGACAACTGTGACCACCACAGCATCAAGTGGCAGTGTATCAGTAGCACCGCCCTCAACGCGAGGTAATTACCGAAGATTTCGTGTACGAACCCGTGGTACAGCAGGAGCTAGTTATTACTCTAGCTGGAAAGTATCCACAAACAGCGTCCGCAGGAATACGGTACCAAAGCCAGCAACGACTGCTGTTGCCTCCCCTGCGGCATATAGTAATGAGACTATCACACTTACTTGGAGCGGAGCGTCTAGCGGTACCAGTCCAATTAAGGGGTATCAAATTGCCAGTCGCACATCCACGGATAACAGCACATGGAGTGCGTGGAATGTGTTGACCATGTTGACATTGGCAGCAAGCGGTGGTAGCTATAATCCAATTGTATCGAGGACCCCAGGAACATATACACAATTTGGTATTTGGACAATTGACACATTTGATGTTTACTCAATAGAGAAAATCAGTAATAGCATTTATTGCAACATCACTGCCTGTGCAGCACCGACTGCCTGCACGGTAAGTGCAACATTATCTGAAGGAAACGTTACTCTTTCTTGGAGCGGAGCATCTGGCGGTGCAGGTAACCCTATCACTTCCTATGAAATACAGTACAGTGATTCACATGATAACATCAATTGGGGTGCCTGGTTGGCATTGGCTATAGTCAATACTTCTGCAACAAGCAGTATTTTAAATGTCAGTCCACCTGCTATACGTGGCCATTATCGTCGGTTTCGAATAAGAACTCGTGGTACGGCTGGTGAGGATTATTACTCAGACTGGACTATTTCCAGCAATACTGTTCGTAAAAACATACTGCCCATACCACCGACTATTTTTGCCGCAAACCCTCCTATATATGAAGTAAATACAATAAACCTTTCGTGGAGTGGAACGGTACCTGGAACCAGCTCCATCAAGCAATATGTTATTCAACAGGCCACTTCGATAGATGGACTAAATTGGTCTGCTTATGAAGCACTGACGACAGTTATTTCCAATGCGACTTCAGGCACTCTTCAGGTAAATGCCTCACAGGTTGCCGGTAGATATACTCGTTATCGAATCAGCGTCACAGATGCACTTGATGCAGTGTCTGCATATGTTGTTAGTAACGCGGTAAAGAAAAACAGCCCGCCTGTAGCACCGATAGTGGACTGTCCAATGTCTGGCAATTTTACTTATAATGCTACACCACGTTTTATGATCACAACAGGAATTGAACCGGATGGACAAACACAAATAATGGAGGTAAGGATTGACTCTGGTTCATGGCAAAACAGCGTAGACAATCCTGAGCGGTTTTCTGTAAGCGGCTATCTTGGTAATGGGGTCAAGACAATTTACCAAGCTGAACCGCTTTCTGCAGGTAATCATACGGTTACCTTCCGTTGTCTTGACAGTGATATCGAATCAGCAAGTATAGAAGTTGTTCGTACTTTTACGATATTGGCATTACCTTTTGAAATCATTACTCCAAATGTGACGCATGTAAAGGCAGCGCATATTCAGACGATTCGAACTGCTGTAAATAGGGTGCGTAGCTATTACAATCTATCCCCTATGACTTGGAAAGAGGAGATCATTGCAGGAAAGACCACTATTAAGAATTGGCCATTTCATATCGTTGAAATACGCAAGGCTATTGATTCGATTATTTTAATGGTTAATAGCTTTGATTCTTCCCAGGCATTCGATATACCACCTGTCACATGGCTACCTATTGGTACAGGACGACCAAAAGCGGATGTGATGCAACAAATACATGATCTAATTCAAATAATGTAAAGGTAAAATTCAGCGCTCTTGTCATTTGCAGGGGCGCTTTTCTATATGGAAATACACGAAATGGAGGTGTCTATTAATGAAAGAGATTTGGAATTGGATACAACTGGCTATTGCCGCTGTCGGTGGATTTCTTGGATGGTTTCTCGGAGGCTATGATGGATTTCTTTATGCATTGGTAGCCTTTATTGTCATCGATTATGTGACGGGATTGCTCTGTGCCATTATAGATAAAAAGCTGTGCAGTGAAATTGGTGCAAAAGGAATTTTCAAAAAGGTACTCATCTTTGCAATGGTAGGCATTGCTCATATTATTGATACACAAATTTTGGGTATTATCGGAGAGAATAGTGGTGCTTTACGCACAGCAGTAATCTTTTTCTACCTGAGCAATGAAGGAATATCGATTTTGGAGAATGCGGGTCATATTGGACTACCCATCCCAGAGAAACTAAAATCAGTTCTACAGCAGTTACATGGACGTGATCAAGAACCACGTAAGCCAGGTGATGAAGTATGATTGACATAACGAAAGCAGTAACGGTGTCCATCGGTCGTCGAGGTGAGCATCACTATCGAAATATTGAATTTGATGTATCTGGCTTATTAGAAGAAAAATACCCCAGTGCCTCTTTGAATGCAATTTTCAAAAGACCCGATGGTATTGCCTATCCAGTGGTCACGAGTTACGCTGATGGGATTCTTACCTGGTCGCCTAGTGCAACGGATACATCTATTGTCGGTGTCGGTCGTCTAGAAATAAGGGTTACTTATGGAGATGTGGTTGGAAAAAGCATTCAGATACTAACCATTGTTGAGGATGCTCTTGTTGACGGAATTGCCGAGCCGCCCGAACCTCCTGCACAGGAATGGCTTAATCAGGTTCTTTCTGCATTAGCTGAACTAGATATTAATGAAACATATAATCTATTAAACCTTATCTACAGCCTTTTAAATAATAACTATGATTTGCTAAACACCACACATGGCAGATTAAATGATACCTATGGTTTAGTCAATGATAACTATGCAATTTTAAATACAACACATAGTCTGTTAAATGATAACTATAATTTGCTAAATACCACACATGGTCTAATCGAGGATATGAGAGATACTCTATACACTCGGACTGGTATTATCCTTAATCATTTGCATCCGATAGAAACTGCTACTGCACCGGATATGGTAAGCCGGAGAGCATCCATCACATTTACGAGCATAAATAGCGGCAATAACGTAGTACTTGGCACGGTAACCTATACATTTGTTACATCCTTGGGCAGTCCGACAACAAACAATGTGCAGGTGTTAATCCAAGGCACTCTCCGCAATACTGTCAAGAAACTTGCCGAAGCCATAAGGGGTATTCAAGATGTAGCGAACATTGCATATGGGTCAGGAACATCACCAAACCCAGCAAGCACAGCCTATTGGACGAGTCGAGTTTTCTCCATTGGTGATGCTACTATTCCTTCTGGTGAGAGTCTATTCATATTGGAAAGAGCGGAAAATGCTACGACACCATTGGCCCTTACCTCTACCGCAACATCTACTATCAACGCATTTACTAGGGCAAGCTATTTGAGATATGTTTTGAGCGGTAATGCTACAGGCGGGGGCGGTATTAACAGCGTTCGAGGACCTTTGTACACATTATTGCCAATTGGTAGCGTGGTTATAGGCGGGCAGGGTGGATTGCTTTATCCAACAGCTTATGATTGTCATTTAGTTACCCTTTGCCGCCAATCGGATACAAGTGAAAAAGAACTAGACTTATATATATCAAATGATGAAGTGAACTTTACCAGAATCTCACGTAGCACACCTATAGGTGCTGATAGTTCAAACGCTGGGTTGCATATTCATATTCAAATGCGTCAAAGCCGGGTGCCTTCTGGTTATGGATTGTATATCAGTATGGGAAGTGATGGAACATCGGCGAATGCTTTTTGTGATTTGAAGTTTACCTATCATCTATACCCTGTGGCTCTTGCATCTGACACAAATTCTTGATTAGTGAGGTGACCGTAATGAATCTGCATAAGTTAATACTTACAAATAATGCCTGTTTCAAAGCAGGAAAAACAATATTGCCGAAGGGCATCATGGTTCACTCAACTGGAGCTAACAACCCGTGGCTCAAACGATATGTTGGCCCTGACGATGGCTTGCTAGGAAAGAACCAATATAACAACCATTGGAATCAAGACAAACCTGGAGGCCGTCAAGTATGTGTCCATGCCTTTATTGGTAAATTAGCAGATGGTTCCATTGCAACCTATCAAACATTGCCTTGGAATCACCGAGGTTGGCATGCTGGAGGAACTGCAAACAATTCTCATATTGGATTTGAAATTTGCGAGGACGGTTTGACCGATGCCTCGTATTTTTCTGCTGTTTACAAGGAAGCCTTGGAGCTTTGTGTATATCTTTGCAAACTCTATGGGTTTAGTGAAAAAGATATCATCTGTCACAGCGAAGGTTATAAACGAGGCATTGCCAGTAACCATGGCGATGTGATGCACTGGTTCCCTAAACATGGGAAGAGCATGGACACCTTTCGAGCGGATGTGAAGAAACTATTAAGTGCAGAAAATAAACCAGTAGACTCTGTGAAAAAGAAATATTACCGTGTGCAGATCGGTGCTTATTCTGACAGTGCAAATGCTGAGGCACAGCTTGCTAAAGCTAAAAAGGCAGGCTTTACGGATGCATTTATTAAGTATGATTAACAAATGGGGCGAGTTAAAAATCATCGAGATTCCTAAATAAAATATTAAACCGTTAGATTATCTAGCCTGTAGGGGTTCTTCCCTTGCAGGCTCTTTTTTTATGCTCTGATTCAAATTAAATTTTACAAATCCTCAACTTCGACCTGTTCCCACGGCTATTAGGTAGGAGGTGATTCTTAGTGAATCAGCACGAGGATAAAAAAGTTACTAAGATCTCGGATGAGGTTGTAGACAAAAGCACCACCGCACTTAAGAGAGTTTCACAGGAACAGTTACAATGTGAGTTTGATTATATCCAGGCAGAAAAGATGCTGAGAAAGATGCTCGAAAAAGGCTTAATAACTGAAGTGGAATTTAACAAGATAGACGCATTAAACCGCCAAACTTTCTCCCCTTTTTTAGCTGAGATAATGCCCTGGAATCGTTGATATATAAGGGTTTCAGAGGTAATATGTGACCTACCAAGAAGGAGGTGAGAGGATGAAAAAGATAACGAAAATAGAAGGAAATCTAGCCAACTCTTTTATTAAGCCAAAAACCCGAGTAGTTGCCTACTGCCGTGTTTCAACAGATAGTAATGAACAGCTAGTCAGCTTGCAAGCACAAAAGGCCCATTATGAGACCTACATAAAGGCGAATCCAGAATGGGAATATGCAGGCCTATATTATGATGAGGGAATCAGTGGCACGAAAAAGGAGAATCGCTCTGGCTTACTTAGGATGTTATCAGACTGTGAAACTGGGAGAATTGACCTAATCATTACAAAGTCCATCAGCCGATTTGCGAGAAATACTACAGACTGCTTGGAGATGGTTCGAAAACTGATAGGCCTTGGGGTTCATATCTATTTTGAGAAGGAAAATATCAATACGAGTTCAATGGAAAGCGAGTTGATGCTCTCCATTTTAAGTGGGCTTGCAGAAAGTGAGTCAATTTCCATTTCAGAAAATACGAAGTGGGCCATTCAAAGACGATTTCAAAACGGAACCTTTAAAATTTCCTACCCGCCATATGGTTATCAAAATAATGACGGTCAAATGATAGTAAACCCCAAGCAGGCTGAAGTTGTGAAGTATATTTTTGCAGAGGTATTATCGGGCAAAGGCACACAGAAAGTTGCAAATGATCTTAATCAAAAGGGTATCCCATCAAAAAGAGGTGGTCGTTGGACAGCTACTACGATTAGAGGGATTCTGACTAATGAAAAATATACTGGTGATGTTATTTTGCAAAAGACTTATACGGACAGCCATTATAATAGGCACACCAATTATGGTGAGAAAGATATGTATCTAGTAGAAAACCATCATGAGGCAATTATCAACCATGAAGATTTTGAAGCTGTAGATGCCGTTCTCAAACAGAGAGCAAAGGAAAAAAGCATCGAAAAGCGCAACAGCAAATATCTAAACCGATATGCTTTCTCTAGCAAAATTATCTGCTCGGAATGTGGCAGTACTTTTAAAAGACGGGTTCATTCATCTGGTCCAAGAAAATACATTGCTTGGTGCTGCAGTAAGCATATAAGCAATATAACGGAATGTTCTATGCAGTTCATTCGAGATGAAGATATAAAGACTGCATTTGTTACGATGATGAATAAACTCATTTACGGTCAGAAGTTCATATTAAGACCACTTTTGAATGGGTTACGTAACCAGAATAATGTAGCGGGTTTTCGTAGAATTGAAGAGTTGGAAACTAAAATTGAAAACAACATGGAGCAGAGTCAGATGCTGACGGGTTTAATGGCCAAAGGATATCTGGAACCTGCTCTGTTTAATAAAGAAAAGAATTCACTGGAAGCAGAAAGAGAAAGGCTTCTTGTCGAAAAGGATCAACTTACTCGTTCCGTCAATGGGAATTTTACAAAAGTTGAAGAGGTTGACCGTCTGCTTAAGTTTGCAACTAAGTCCCAAATGCTTACAGCCTATGAGGATGAGCTGTTTGAAAATTACGTAGAAAAGATTATGGTCTTTTCACGAGAGGAAGTGGGATTTGAATTAAAATGTGGAATCGCATTGAAGGAAAGGTTGGTGAATTAGATGGGTCACACACCCTATGGATATAGAATTGAAGATGGAAAGGCTGTTGTAGATGAAATAGCAGCAGAACAAGTAAAAGAATTATTTTCAGGATACTTGGCAGGACTTTCTTTGAAGGGTGCTACTAAAAAAGCTGGGATAGACTGCTACCATGCCACAGCAAGTAAGATGTTGCAGAACAAGCATTACTTGGGCGATGAATTCTACCCTCCAATTATTGATGAAGAGACCTTTGAAAAAGCCAGAGTAGAAAAACGAAAACGAGCAGAAAAGCTCGGAAGGATATGGGAGCCTAAAGATGAACCGGTAAGGGATTACCCTGTAAAGTTCAAAGTAAAACCTCTGGTGCAAAAATATGAAGATCCATACAAGCAGGCGGAATATGCTTACAGTCTGATAGAAAGTGAGGTGTAACAAGTGGCGGTAAGTAGGAATGTAACAGTGATTCCGGCAATTAAACGGGTTGGAAATAATAAAAATAGTGAAAGCAAACCCAAAATACGAGTGGCTGCTTACTGTCGTGTTTCAACGGATAGTGAAGAGCAGGCTTCAAGTTATGAAATTCAGATCGAGCATTATACAAAATATATTAAGAAGAACAAGGAATGGGAACTGGCAGGTATTTTTGCAGATGACGGCATCACAGGTACAAATACCAAGAAGCGTGAAGAGTTCAACCGCATGATTGAAGAATGTATGGCAGGAAAAATTGACATGATTATCACAAAATCCATCAGCCGATTTGCCAGAAACACGTTGGATTGCCTTAAATACATCCGTCAGTTAAAGGATAAAAACATAGCGGTATTCTTCGAGAAAGAGAATATCAACACCATGGATTCTAAGGGTGAAGTATTGCTGACCATCATGGCATCCCTTGCCCAACAGGAAAGTCAATCCTTAAGTCAGAACGTTAAGCTGGGAATTCAGTATCGATATCAGCAAGGTGAAGTCCAGGTCAATCACAAGCGTTTCCTTGGATACACCAAGGATGAAAACAAGCAATTAGTGATTGACCCAGAGGGTGCTGAGGTTGTTAAACGGATTTACAGAGAGTACCTTGAAGGGGCTAGCCTATTACAAATAGCTAGAGGACTAGAAGCAGACGGTATTCTTACAGCAGCAGGAAAAGCCAAATGGAGACCAGAAACACTGAAAAAAATACTTCAGAATGAAAAGTACATTGGTGATGCCCTTCTACAAAAGACATATACGGTTGATTTCCTTTCTAAAAAGCGGGTCAAGAATAACGGCATCGTTCCCCAGTATTATGTAGAAAACAGCCATGAGCCGATTATTTCAAGGGAGCTTTTTATGCAAGTTCAAGAAGAGATGGTTCGAAGAGCAAATCTTCGTGGCCGCAAAGGCGGTAAAAAGCGAGTCTATAGCAGCAAGTATGCTTTATCGAGTATTGTTTACTGCGGACACTGCGGCGATATTTACCGACGGGTACATTGGAATAACAGAGGCTACAAGTCTATTGTTTGGAGATGTGTTAGCCGATTGGAGGAAAAAGGGTCTGAATGCACTGCTCCTACCATAAACGAGGAAACATTGCAGACAGCAGTGGTCAAGGCTATTAACGAGCTTTTGGCTAACAAAGAACCCTTCCTCTCAACCTTGCAGAAAAACATAGCTACTGTATTTAATGAAGAAAATGATAATGCCACCGATGATATTGATGGCAAATTGGAAGAATTACAACAACAGCTTCTTATACAAGCAAAGTCCAAGAATGACTATGAAGATGTGGCTGATGAAATTTACCGCCTTCGAGAATTGAAGCAAAATGCACTTGCAGAGAATGCAGAGCGTGAAGGAAAAAGGCAACGAATCGCTGAAATGACTGATTTCTTAAATGAACAATCCTGCGAGTTGGAGGAATATGATGAGCAATTAGTAAGGCGGCTTATTGAAAAAGTTACGGTATTTGATGATAAGCTCACTGTTGAATTTAAATCAGGTGTTGAAATAGATATTGAGATATAGGATATCAGAAATGGCGACCAATTGAGAGGTGTTACTTCCTTGATTGGTGGCTTTTCTTATTTTACGGATTGACTTTGACTGTGAATATACGTATAATAATATCAACAATGTTGTTGATATTATTATTAATAAGGAGTGGACAACATGATTGATGTAAATGAGCTATTGGAAGAAGCTATTAGAGAAACTGAAAATCTAAATGATGGCGAAGTTTTTCTTGTTAAAGATTTATTCAAGGGATATGTGTGGAATAGGATACCCAGAAAGGATCGACTTCTGCTTGGAACGTTATTTTTAAACCATGTTAGCAAAATGAATGGTAATTTAAAGGCTATTGAAAAGACTTCATCTAATCAGCAGAGGTATAAAAAGACAATTGATAAGTTTTAACTATCTTTTGTGAAATTAAAAAAATTATAAATATGTTGAGTAGAAGCAAAAGATTTGGCTTGGAATTTTTACAGCAGTGAATCGATAAAAGGAGCATGCTTGATGGTAGATAATATTATTAAATCAGTAGCAGAGAAATTATCCTCTCTGTCTTATATAGAAGGTATTGTTTTAGGTGGTTCACGTGCAAGGGGCACCCATACAGAGGATTCGGATATAGATATCGGCATCTATTACAATTCAGAATCATTTGACATAAATACTATTAATCAATTCGCTACAAAGCTGGATGATGAGCATAGAAATAACCTTGTTGTACCTCCCGGAGCATGGGGTGATTGGATTAATGGCGGCGGATGGTTAGTCATAAACGGGTATCATGTGGATTTAATTTTACGTGATATTAAACGTGTGGAACAAATAATGAAAGATACAGAGCACGGAATTGTTACTGCCAATTATCAGACTGGGCATCCCCATGGTTATATTAGTGCAATGTATCGAGGAGAATTAGCGATTAGCAAAATACTATATGCTAAGAATGAAAGCTTATGCGAATTAAAAAAACAGGCAGAAACTTATCCCAATGCTTTGCAGAAAAGTTTAGTTAACTTTTTTATGTTTGAAGCAGGGTTCTCTTTAATGTTTGTAAAAGCAAATTCGGGAACAGACGATAAATATTATATTGCGGGTCATGTTTTTCGTATAGTTTCATGTTTAAATCAAGTGTTATTTGCATGTAATAATGCTTATTGTATCAACGAAAAGAAAGCTATAAAACTGCTTGAAACTTTTGAACATAAACCTGAAAAATATACCGAGAAGGTAAATCATATTTTTGAAGTACTCGGTATCTCACTTTTTGAATGCTACGACATGACCGAGAAGCTTTATAATGAAGTGAATGAAATTGTATCGGAGATAAATAACTTTTTAAACGAGGAGAGTTCAGATGAAAGAAAACAAATATGATGATAATATATTTTTTCAAAAATACAGTCAAATGAGTCGCTCGCAGAAAGGACTGGCTGGTGCGGGAGAATGGGAGACTTTGAAAAAGATGCTACCTGATTTTAAGGGTAAGCGTGTGCTTGATTTAGGATGCGGCTATGGATGGCACTGTATATATGCGATGGAAAACGGTGCTTCCTCTGTAGTAGGTGTTGATATTTCTCATAAAATGCTCGAAGTAGCAAAAGGAAAAACCCATTTTCCACAGATTGAATATGAATGCTGTGCCATAGAAGATGTGGATTTCCCAGAGGAGAGCTTTGATGTAATACTAAGTTCGCTTGCGTTTCATTATGTAGCAGACTATGAGAATTTAATAAAAAAGATATATAGGATGCTGAAGGCTGGTGGCAATTTAGTTTTTACAGTTGAACATCCTGTTTTTACTGCTCATGGAACACAAGACTGGTATTATAACGAAAAAGGAGAAATACTGCATTTCCCGGTGGACAATTATTATTATGAGGGCAAACGGACAGCTATGTTTTTGGAAGAAAAGGTTACAAAATATCATAGAACACTGACCACATATCTAAATACACTGCTTTCAAATAGTTTTATAATAAATCAGATTGTGGAGCCACAGCCGCCAGAGAACATGATGGATATTCCGGGGATGGCGGATGAAATGCGACGCCCAATGATGCTGATTGTATCGGCAAAAAAGAAGATGTAATAATATAGAAAAAATAAACGAGGAGTATGTAAATGAGATCAGAAAAAGAAATGATGGATTTAGTACTTTCTTTAGCAGAACAGGATGAACGTATTCGAATTGTGACCCTTGAGGGGTCACGCGCAAATATTAATATACCTAAAGATGAATTTCAGGATTATGATATTACATATTTTGTAAGTGATATAGAACCGTTTATATCTAATGATGACTGGCTTAATCAATTTGGGAATATAATAATGATGCAAAAGCCGGAGGATATGGAATTATTCCCACCTGAAGAAAAGGGATTTTCCTATCTTATGCTATTTGATGATTACAATAAAATTGATCTTACCTTATTGCCCTTGGAAGAGTTAGATAATTACCTAAAGGGCGATAAATTAATAAAGGTTCTAATTGATAAAGATTGTAGAATTAAAAGGGACATAGTTCCGACTGATATAGATTATCATGTAAGAAAGCCAAGCGCAAGGGAGTATGATGATTGCTGCAATGAATTTTGGAATGTAACACCTTATGTTATTAAAGGATTGTGCCGCAAAGAGATACTGTTTGCAATCGATCATCTGAACCAGATTCTACGGTTTGAACTACTTAGGATGATGTCGTGGAAGGTTGGGATAAAGACAGAATTTTCATTAAGTGTTGGGAAAAATTATAAGTATATTAACAAATACATTGATGAAGATCTATGGAATAGATTATTATCTACATATCGCATGGATTCCTATGAAAATATTTGGAAGTCATTATTTATATGCCACCAATTGTTCAGGGAAGTGTCCAAAGAGGTAGCAGAACTACTGGGGTTTGATTATCCAGAGTATGGTAAGAACATAACAAGATATACCGAGGACATGTATAAAAAATATGTTGAAAATGACTATTTTTAAAGATTAGCAAAGATTATTAACCATAAGCAAGGGGTGTAAATGTATGGAAGGTACTGATGTTATAAATGAAATTAGAGGTATATTACCTCGTAACTCAATTGGAAAATATGATTTACTAACTATTTTTACACATAAAACCGTTTTTGATAAAATTGTAAAAGTACTATCATTGGATTTTCAAAATAAAGTAGATTATGTGGCTGCCCCAGAAGCAATTGGATGGATACTAGGCACTGCCATAGCCAAAGAACTTGGAGTGGGGTTTATTGGAGTAAGAAAAGGTGATAAGCTGCCATACGCAAAAGAAGAGATTATTTCGACACATTTTACCGACTATTCAGGTCAAGATAAAAGCTTTGAAATATCTAAGAGTTCTATTGTGAGGAACAAAAGAGTTTTGATTGTAGATGATTGGATAGAGACAGGTTCTCAAATGAAGGCTTTAATAGCTTTGTTAGAGAAATTGGATTGCAGCATTATTGGGTTGGCTACTATTGGGATTGATATAAATGAGGTTACTCAAAAATGGATAGACAGCAGTTTTGTAGCTTATATTGGCTCAAACATATAATAAACCGAAAGAAAATCTTGAATCAAAATTTTGGATGGCGTTAATTTACAATACAACGAAAGATGTTTACTCTTTTTTTATAAATTTTAAGAGGCGTTAAAAAACAGTTTTCAGACGAAAGGAGATCGAAGTTGAGTATAGATTTAAGTAACAAAAAAATTCCGAAAGAAGCAATTCAAGCATTAAAAACTATAGCGGAACTACTTGATAATATGTTAATTGGGGTGTATTTGTATGGTTCGGCAGTAATGGGTGGTTTACGTATGAATAGCGATGTAGATATTTTGGTAATAACAAATCAAAGTTTATCTGAAAAAACTCGAAGGAATCTTACAAATAGGTTAATGCTTATATCTGGGAAAATAGGAAACATAAAAGATATGAGGCCTCTTGAAGTTACGGTCATAAATCAAAAGGATATTGTCCCTTGGCATTTCCCCCCCAAATATGAATTTATGTATGGCGAGTGGCTAAGAGAGCAGTTTGAAAAGGGAGAAATTCCTGAGTCGACTTATGATCCGGATTTAGCAATACTTTTAGCACAACTAAGAAAAAATAGTATTAACCTTTTGGGACCAAAGGCAACAGAAGTAATTGAGCCTGTGCCAATGACAGATATTCGAAAAGCAATTAAAGAATCGTTGCCCGGGTTGATAGCTAGCATTAACGGTGACGAACGCAATGTGATTTTAACTTTAGCCAGAATGTGGCTGACAGCATCTACTGGTGAAATTCGCTCAAAAGATCTGGCAGCTGAATGGGCGATACCTCAATTACCCGATGAGCATGCTACTTTACTCAACAAAGCGAGAGAGGCTTATTTAGGAGAGTGTGTTGACAAGTGGGAAGGAATGGAATCTGAGGTGGCTGAACTCGTTAATCATATGAAAAAGTCTATAGAGTCTTCCCTTAATATCCAATTACCTTTTCGAATAGTTTAAATATAACAAAGACTAGTTGTTAATGTGCATTATTGATTGCTTCGATATGTTCCCCCATATATCAGTTTCTTAAAAAATAATCAAAATACCGTTGATACGTTCCCGCGAACGAAAGGGTTAAAAATCAGCTTAAGACATCAATGCCATCAACTCGAGCCATGTGGAAGTGGTCGTAAAACTTGTTTTAAAAGTGTAACCCAACAATAATCTCCTGTGCCACATAACAAACCCTTGCCACAATTAAAACAAAGTTCTGGTACCTGTGGAAAAGGTGTAGGTCAAGGAAGGAACAAAAGAAAAAACAAAGAGGATGGGAACAAAAGTGCCATCCTCTTTCTCTGTTTGTACTGTTATTAATTCAATCGAGGAAAGAAGAAAGGAATGGTTGAAGTAGAAATTCTGATTATAAGACATAGGGGTAACTTTTCGAGAACCGCATCTTTGTAAGGGTGCGGTTTTTTATTTTAATTCACGAAATGAAAAACATGATAAAATTGCATTGTGAAAATTGAACATAAAAGCAAAGATATATTTCGTGAGAAGAAATATACTCATTTTTTGTATTGTAATAGGAGTAATTCTATTTATTGAAGATGTTTTGGTAATGAATGATAAAATTTGTAAGCGAGTGCTGTAACAATTTTTCTTATAAAGAATATAAAAGGGGATTCCAATGGAGATAAAATACAACTTAACAGAACAAGATTATTTAAACTTTAATATGTTTCATGTTAAAAATTCAAAAGCGGTCAAAAGAACATTGAATATGCAAAGATTTTTAACGCCTATCCTCTTTGTCATTGCATCCTTTGTACTCTCAAAAGTCGGGAGCATGTATTTTCTCGGACTATTCATTGCCTTTTTGGTAGTGAGTATTCTGTGGATTATTTTCTATCCAAAATATTTCTATTCTTATGTAATCCGAAATACTAAGAAAATGATAAAAGAGGGCAGGAACGATGGCTTATTAGGTGAACACCATATGATTTTATCTGAGGAAGGAATCATCGATTCGACTTCTAAAAGTGAAACAAAGGCAAGCTGGTCGGGTATTCAAACTTTAAGCGAGGACAAGCATAACATCTATCTTTATAACAGCTCAGTAAGTGCATACATCCTTCCAAAAAGAGAGTTAGATGACGCTGAGGAAATAAAGACTTATCTTAAATCGAAGGTGCAAAAGTGAATATTTACGATAAATACTTGCCAAAGAATAAGCATGACTTTGATAGAGTGCATAAATTAAAGAAAATGGATAGAACCGAACTCTTGCCTCTGCTACCTGGTCTTATGGAATGGGTTCAGGATATGAATTGGCCGATAGCAGAGGAAGTGGCTCAACTAATACTTACGTTCCCGAATGAGATTGTTCCTCTTGTTAAGGAAGTTTTCAAAACGAATGATGATGTGTGGAAGTATTGGTGCTTAGAAATTTTGGTTCATAGATTGCCTATGGAATCGAGGCAGTTATTTAAAGATGATTTAATTAGACTGATTGAAAGACCAACGGCAGGAGAGAAATATGAAGAATTTGATGAAATAGCTATCAAAATTTTGCAAACTATTGTATGAATGGAAAAGACAAACATAAAGGCTTATTTTTCAGCGTTATTCAGATTAGAAATCATGAAAAACCAGCTATGTACTTAGAGAGTAAATTCATTCGTTTTGTTGATTCTATAGGGGCAGAAATAGATTTTGACCTTTATGTTTATAGCTGATGAATACGTAGGTCAGTGGCTTCTTGTGCTAAATTGGAAGGAGTATGTATATGAAAGCTAACCAAATTATTTTGTCATTACTCCCAGTTCCATTTTTATTTCATTTTTATGAGTACAATAGTTACCTTATTAAACAAGAAGCTGTACTTTTATTCCCAGCTTTTCTATTGTTCATAATTGTTGTGGGAATACAGCTAAGGAAGCTTAAATTATCCTTGTTTATGGGGATGAACATTTTAATGACCATCATTTCTTTAATGTTAGGTTACTTCTTTATTGCAAATGATGGAGGGTGGTTTAAACCATTTGGAAGAGACATAGCAATTATATTTATATCGGTTGTTTATATTTTAGGGCAGTTAATTATAAGGTGGATTAGTAAAGCCGTAACAACCGACAAAGAAAATTAAGATGTTGAGCTTTTTGGGAACAATGACAATAGTGTATTGAAATATGGGTTTTTTTACAGATGCCGATAAAGTTTATTAACATAAAAGTGGGTGTCAGATTGGATGATATAATGTGTGTGGTAGAGTCGCTTAGAAGTAAAAAAGGGAAGGTAATCGAAATACCTAAATGGGGTGTGTATCTAAGAAAGCAATGGGAAGGCAGTTTTGCTAATCATCTTAATGATAAAGAAAAGAAATCTATTTATCTTCATGACCAAGGTGATTATTGTGGCTATTTATGGCATGTATTTAGTTATGAAAAAAAGAATTGCTTGAAAGACGAACAAGCCGATATAGCATTTAACAAAGAGCCGAAACAATCCTGTTATGTTTTTTTCAGCACTCCGATGATGCATTGATTCTTGAAAACGCTTCTTCATTAACTGTCGATGATTTTGTGAACGAGGAAGATGTGTATGTGGTGGATAAAAACTTTAACTGGACTTATGTGAGAACCCATGAAACAAGCTGTTATGGTCCTTATTTCAGCAGAAAAAGTCTTTAAAAGTTGTTGATAGTAAGAGGAGAATTTGTTGTTTCCTTAATCCTTTATTCCTTCCCCCTGTATTACTATGTAAAACCAAATTAAACTACTGTGTCATATAACAAACTCTTGCCATAATCAAAACAAAGTGCTGGCACCCTGTGGAAAACGTGTAGGTCAAGGAAGGAACAAAAGAAAAAACAAAGAGGATGGGAACAAAAGCGCCATCCTCTTTCTCTGTTTGTACTCTTATTAATTCAATCGAAGAAAGAAGAGAGAAATGGTTAAAGTAGAAAGACATATGAATAATTTTCCGAGAACTGCATCTTTGTAAGAGGGCGGTTGTTTACTTCAAATTACTAAATAAAAAATGGGATAAAATTGTGTTGTGGAAATTAAACATAAAAGCAAAAGTATTTTTCGTGAGAAGAAATATACTCATTTTTTGTATTGTAATAGGAGTAATTCTATTTATTGAAGATGTTTTGGTAATGATGATAAAATTTTTTAGCAAGTGCTTTATTCATTTTTCTTGTAAAGAATATAAAAGGGGGGGACGCCAATGGAGATAAAATACCACTTAACTGCAGAAGATTATTTAATAGAGTTTAGCTCCTTTATTTGATAAAATATTCTGAACTTATAATTTGATAGATCAAATTGTATGGAGGGGTTAATATGTTTGTTCATAAAATCGATGAAGATTTATCTTTAAAACTAATGGAATTAAGGGATGGAGAAAGGATATTCGAATTAACCAATAATTCAAGGGAGTATTTAAGAGAATGGCTTCCATGGCTAGATACTACAATAAAACTTGAAGATACAGTTGAATTTATAAAAACGTGTTTAAAAGGTTTTGCTGAAAATAAAAGTCTACATACAGTCATTTTATTCAAAGGGAATATCGTTGGAGTTGCTGGCTTTAATCGTATTAATTGGTCAAACAATACAGCATATATTGGCTATTGGCTTGGGAAAGGGTATCAAGGAAATGGTATTATGACAAGGGTTGCAAAAGCATTAACGGATTATGCGTTTACTGAATTAAAATTAAATAAAGTGGAAATTAGGGCTGCGGTGGGGAATAAGAAAAGTAGAAGTATACCTGAAAGACTAGATTTCGTTAATGAGGGCTGTATTAGAAGAGCAGAATGGTTATACGACCATTATGTTGACCATGTTATTTATGGGATACTAGCCGATGAATGGAGTAAATAGAAAAAGTATTAAGAAAAATGTCTCTTCGCCATTGTTTGTGATGTGCACAGAATTCCGACAATAAGCTAGCTGGATTGGTGCCTGCTCAAATTCTCTCCCAGACTATCCACCAACTATGCTCCCCAAAATGATGAAGAAGGAGAGGGGCTGGGACACCTGTTTTTCGTAAGTTTTCCCTGTGCACTCCCAAAATACACGTAGGCTAAAGCGGTGACGGATTCTATATCCGAATGCTCGCCGTTTTATATTCTTAATTTTGTAATTCGCCCCTTCAGTTCTTCCATTCGTATATGCTGTTTTAAAGTACTGCATAAACTGTGGCCGCCGTTTGCGCCACTTGATGAAAGGATTCAAAATGACTGCTCCAAGCTAACTGTAGCCATTCCGTTAATAAAACTTCGGCTGATTCGTAATCTACAGAAGATTCGTTCAACGGTGGAATACGCCATGTTGAATTTTCGACTAATGTCTTGAATGGTCGTGCCGAGAACTTGTTCATAAATAAAGTGAAATGTAACTATTTTGGTATTATAGGAACCCAAAGCTCACTATTAGGAACTCTATCAGGCGCTAATTGATTCTCAATACAAGGCAGGTCTGCCAATTCGTATCCTGAACTGGGTAGCCACTCCGTATATAGACGCTTCCAAGCATCAGTAATATTAGGGAAAACAGCCCATGTACTTTTAGGTATCACTATTTTCTCCATATCGTTAGAGAATTCATTTTTATAACGGCAACCCATAAAATAATCAAAGTCTTCATCTGTGATTGAAGCCTGTGTTCCACATACACCTAAAATCCCTTCCATATTGCATTGTGGATTTTCCCAAGACATATCAATGAGTCGTTGTAACAATCCGTTCTTATTTGCATCCTCCCATAATTTAGGTATAATACTAAAAGCATCATTTGTAACGACTTTTTGTTTAACTCCGACAATCTCAATCTCAAAATCTAAAACTTCAATTCTATAGTCCATTTCTACATCCCCTTTAATCGTAATTTGAAAGGAAAGTCTCGGAAAGGCTTTTAATTCAATCCCTTTACTTCGGGCCACTGTTGGAACAACTCCATGGAGGTTCTTAAAAGCACGACTGAAGGAATCGGGAGAATCATATCCATACTTAAGGGCAAGGTCAATGATTCTAACAGCAGTGTTTTTTTGAAGTTCAAATGCCGCTTGTGATAAACGTCTCCGCCTAATATATTCTGATAAAGACACCCCTGTCATAGACGAAAACATTCTTGGAAAATGATACTCAGGACAGCAAGCCAGTCTTGCTACTTCTTTGGCATCTATTTCACCCGATAAATTTTTTTCAATATAATCCATTGCTCTATTTATTCTCTCTAACCAATCCATTTTCTTCTCCTTTCAACAACGAATATTATATGAAAAAGAAATCTTTTGTCCGACATTTTCTGCACAAAAAATATCGGATAAAATTACTCAATTTACTTAATTCAATTATCTTAAGAAAATATCCTTCTTGAACTAACCTGCCCGTTAGTTGAAAAGGAATAGCTCTCTTCCTCTATCGCACCTGCTTACTCAACTACGTTAGGCATCCTGTTTACCGTTGCTGCTAGTTTTTATAAAGCCAATCAATTCTTCACCAAAAGCATTGATTTTCATTTCTCCAATTCCATGAATAGTTTTCAAAACAACCAGATTACATGGTTGTTTTAGAATTAATTCTTCCAATGGTTTGTTGCTAAATATGTGAAATGCTTTTACGTTTTGTCCTGTTGCTAATTTCATCCGAAATCGTTTCAATGTCTCTTCTAAATCGTTATTATTTGTATTAACTGATACCATCAATTCATTGCTTTCATTTTGTTTACTGATTGTTTCTTCTAATAACTTCATTTCTACCATACGATTATCCAAAAAATGAACTGGCGATGATTTTTCGAGTTCTTGTTTTATATATCCCACTAAACCGTCTACACGTAGTATTTTTTTCTTTACATGTTCACTTGTTTTTTTCGTATTGATAACCGTTTTAATATTTGAAAAAACAACGACACTTTTTATTGGTGTTCGTGTAACTGCACCTATGTCTCTCATATAAGATTCAAAAACTTCTTCTTCAGAAGGAGATTCGTGATCTTATGGTGAAGGGTTTTTTTATAAAATTGAAAAAATAATTACTTTTAACTAGGTAAATATAGTGATATTGTAAGTGTAATGGTAAAAAAGTTTCATTAATGGAAGAGGGGATCATATGCAAGTGAGGAAAGCGGATTTTCAATATGGAGCGCTATTATCTGTGCTAATCAACTCAGGCAATCCGCCTATTTTGGTTGGAGAAAGTGACAAGAGAAATATTTATCAAATTGATACAAATCGCGGCAGTTATTATATTTACGCCAAATATCGATTAAAGAACGTGAACAATTTAGATCGCATTAATTGGAACTTTTCATTTACAGAGGCTGAAATTCAAGAAATAAGAAGTTTATTGGAAGAAGGAAAAAATGTACGGTTTGCTTTCGTCTGTTCGGCGATAAAAGGAACAACGGATCGCTATGAAATAGTATTAGCGGATGCTGATCAAGTTAGACAGTGCATTAATATTTACGGTAACTGTAATGGGGCAAAAAGATTGAATGTAGTATATATCAAGAATCACAGATATTTGCAAATTTACGGCAGTGATCGAGCCGACAAAATTGAAGATATTTCCAATACCATCCGTGTGGATCGTGATTGGATGAGCAGATTATAAAGGCATATTATCGCCTTTTAACGCCTTCAGTTAGCGGTAAAAAAGAGACTTAAAGGTGGCAAAAATGGACTATTATCACATGATTGATAACAAACAAAATGGTTTAGTTGTTGAGGTGTTAAAAGGCATATAGAAAAAGGCAGCAAGCATTGATAGCAGCTGCCTATTTTGCGCTATATGCGCTTTGTTAGGCTCACCGCTATTTTTGTAAAAGAAAGGCTGCATACTAGAGTCGGCAGATAAGCGCTTCCTCCTCAAATCATCTATTCAAACTATGAAGGAATCTTTAAATAAACACTATTTAGCGAAGAAACAGGGGGCTGCCAACGAAATTGTTACTAATAGAAACCATTTTAATGAGAGAGTCTTCCGTGTCAGAAAAAGAAGCAAGAGGATATAAACAAGCCTCTCATTACTTTGAAATGATCTAGCTGTATAGTCAATTGCAAGATCAAAATGAATAGATAAATATTTAAAAGTTAAATTCGATAGAAGTAGGAGATTTATTATGAGCGAATTACAATCACTTTCTGAATTGTATCAAAATAAACTGTTTCGCATTCCAGATTATCAAAGAGGATATGCCTGGAAGAAGAGCCAGCTTGCGGACTTTTGGGATGATGTAATGAACCTGCAGGAGGACAGATATCACTATACGGGTTTGCTTTCTTTGAAAGCAGTTCCAAAGTCAGAAACAAAAAGCTGGGCGAACGATAGGTGGTTACTAGAGTCGGGCTATAAAGCTTATCACGTTGTTGATGGTCAACAACGTCTAACGACTTTTTCTATACTGGTAAACGAAATAGTTTCTTTCGTGAAAAACTTAGAGTGTAATGTTGATAAAAGTGAAGATGAGATTGTTCTTTGTTATCAAAGCTTAAAATCCTTACGCTCTAAATATATATCGCAGAAGCGCCCTCCGCAGGATCTGATCACAACGTACTTGTTTGGATATGAAGAGGATAATCCTAGTGCTGATTATCTTATTTTTAAAGTATATGAAGAGCCTTACAGTGGAGCAGTTAACGAAACATACTATACACAAAATTTAAAATATACAAAGAATTTTTTTGCTGATTGCCTTGAAAAGCTGTATACAGATGAAGGTATTGAAGGTATAGAAGCCTTATTTCGTAAACTTACACTGCAGTTAATGTTTAATATTCATGAAATTGAAGATGATTACGATGTTTTCGTAGCTTTTGAGACGATGAATAATCGAGGAAAGAAACTAACGAATCTTGAGCTGCTAAAGAATCGACTTATATATCTGACTACACTATATGATGATTCTCAATTGGATGTGATGGATAAAGCGGAATTGAGAAAACAAATAAATGATGCATGGAAAGAGGTTTATTACCAGCTTGGCCGCAATCAACACTCACCACTTTCTGATGACGAATTTCTAAGAGCTCATTGGATACTATATTTTCAATATTCTCGTAGAAAAGGAGACGACTATATAAAGTTTTTACTGAATAAATTCTCTGCAAAGAATATATTTGATAAGCAGGTAATTGCGATTGAGGAAGAAATTCCAGATTCTACGGATACTGAAGTTGAAGAATACGACGATGATATTCCGCAATTTGCAGATGATGATACAGTCATAACAATAAGCAAGCTTGAACCGAATGAAATTGCAGCTTATGTTAATAGTTTGAAAGACGTAGCAAAATACTGGTTTCAATCCTACTTTCCGGAATTCAGTGATTTAACTTATAAAGAAAAGATTTGGTTAGAGCGTCTTAATCGAGTTGGAATTGGATATTTTAGACCACTTGTTACTGCGGCGCTTGCATTAAATTCAAGTGTTTCTTCTGATGAACGTGTTGATTTATTTCGTGCTATTGAACGTTTTATCTTTTTATCTTTCCGAATGGCAGCTTTTCAATCAAGTTATAAAAGTAGTGATTATTACAGAAAATCTCGTAATTTATATACGGGAGCTCTGGCAATTAGCGAAGTTACAAAATCTTTGATAGAAACAGCTAATAAAGATATGGATTATGCAATTAAAACCTTTATGACTCGAATTGATAAGCGATTTTCTAACGGTGACGGATTTTATGGTTGGCGTGATTTACGCTATCTTCTATTCGAATATGAATTTGATAGAGCTGAACAAACTGGCATTGAAAAGCTTGGCTGGGCACCGTTTACAAAAGTGGAAAAAGACAAAGTTACGATTGAGCATATATTGCCTCAGACACCAACAAAATGGTATTGGAGGAATCAGTTCCGCCAATTTACGGATGATGAAATCAAAATATTATCAGGTTCCCTTGGGAATCTTCTGCCATTATCGCAGAGTGTAAATTCTGCTTTACAGAATGATAGTTTTGAAGATAAGAAAGTATCAAAGGCAAATGGACGTCGTGGTTATGAATATGGTTCACACTCTGAAATTGAAGTGTCACATGAATCCGATTGGGATGCCGGACGTATCTTGGAACGTGGTATGAAAATGCTGAGGTTCATTGAGAAGCGCTGGGATATACGCTTTAAAGATCAAGAACAAATGATAGAGTTGCTTCACATTTCGTTTGTAAATGATGAACGTGAGGATGTCCCAGAAATAGATAGAACAGAATTTGATGAAACAAATGGCGCTGCAACTGGGATTAAGGAATTATCAGAACGTCATTTGCTAAGGATGGATTTTTGGACACATTTCGTTCGGTATTGTCAAGAAAACGGACGGGGCGAAGATATTGCTACTCGGAAGCCATCGCATGATGATTGGTATGATGTAGCAGTTGGTAGCCCTGATTATCATATTTTCTTCCAGCTCTTTAGAAAGAAAACACTGCGAATTGGGATTTATGTATATCGTCCTGAATATTTTTCTAAGCTTGAAGCAAGAAAGACTGAAATTGAAAGCATATTTGGTGCTCCTCTAGAGTGGTATACGAGCAGGGAAAAAAGCATTGCCAAGAGAATCCTTTACTCAGAAGAACGAGATATTCACAACTCTGAATTGTATCAGCAGCATTTTGAATGGCTCATCAATCACTTTGATAAGCTTAAAAAAGCTCTTGACACAACCGTTTAATGATGGGAGGGAAAACTGATTGATTGGTGCAATCATTGGGGATATAGTTGGTTCTCGATTTGAATTTAATAATCATCGAGATAAAGACTTCGAACTATTTACGGAAGATTGCCAGGTGACAGATGATAGTATCATGACTCTTGCAGTGGCAAAAGCCATTATGGAAGCAGAGAAAATAATCAAACTTTCAATTGGAGGATATGATGTTGATAGCGGCTATTATTTGCTAATTGAAAAAATGGCCATTAAATATATGCAGGAAATCGGGCGTAAATACCCCAATTGCGGTTACGGCGGGTTGTTTTCGAAATGGGTTTTTAGCGATGATCCTCACCCTTACAACAGCTTTGGAAATGGTGCGGCTACATTACCCTTGAAGCGATGGGATCAGCTGGTCTTGTTTTTTGATCGCGGCAGCAACTAAATATTTGATGAGTAAAACGAAGCGGCAAATAGTGTAAGATAAGAGGTTGATAACTTTGAAATTCCAGACGAATCTATTACACCTTTTTTTGAATCAATAGTTGAAAGAAATACACCTATTGTCAATACGTTCTGAAGGAATCAGAAAATGTACAGCGACTGGCATTTCTCTGATAGATGGTGATCTGCAGTGGTTCTGATAAAAAGACACATAAGTATCCAACCAGTGAACTTCCCCCCGAATAATGCACACCTTAAAAGAACTTATACGGGCGAAAGTTCAGATTGATTGAAATGCTTTTGGGTTTAAGGCCCAGATCATCATCAGTCCTTTAAATAAAGAGTCTTTAACGCTATTTTTTATGTATCGATAGGCCTAAGCTTGCCAGCTGCGTTCACTTAGCAATTTATTCATCCCATTTATTTCTTATCACTTAACTTCAGAAGGGAAACTTCAATTAATAAGTTTACAATTTTTTACTTTCATCATATAATGTGGGCATATATTATTATTATTCCTTTGTAATCTGCTAAGCAAATAAGACTATTGGGTCGTCGCAAGAAATTGTTTGTTACACAAGAAAAGGATAGGAGGTGTTAAGAAATATCTCCAGAAAAAGATACTTAAAAAGACTTGGAAAAATAAGTGAAAGTGAAATACATATTTTTAAAGTTACATAAATTAAGATTAAAATCAATTGAATAGATACAGCAGCTTAAAGGGAAAATGAGCTCAATCCTCTATTATTTCTATTGTTGAAACAAGTCGTTTAACTATAGAGGAAAATGAAAGCTCACTAAGATGAATTAAATTTCAAGTCTTTTAATGGGGAGATGAGACGGTGATTTTAAAGAAAAAATATTTAAGCATGTTGCCAGCTATTACTTTTTTAATCCTGTTAGCAGCTTGTGGGGGATCTGAGAAAGATAAGCTAATTGGAGCTTGGAAATTAGTTGTAGATGATAACATAGCGACATACCTAGAATTTGGCGAAGAAAGGTTAATAAAAAGATCTCAATCAGATGATAGCCCGTTGACTGCTGAGTATATAATAACCGAAGCACAAGATGACAACTTCGTAATTGAAGTTATCAACCCAGAAAATGGATCTATCCAATTTTTCTTGGAAGGTCACTTTGAAAATAAAAATAAAATAAAAATTTTAGAAACTGCGAAGGGGCCAGCAGAAAATAGTGAATTAATCAGAGTGGATAATATAGCGGAAGAAAGAGAAAAAGAAGAGAAGAGATTACAAGAAGAGAAGAAAAAAGAACTAGCAGAAGAACAGGAAAAAAATAAAAAATTACAAGAAGAAAAGGAAAAAGAACTAGAAGAAGAAAAGGAAAAAGATAAAAGATTACAAGAAGAAAAAGAATTAGCAGAAGAACAGGAAAAAGAGACAGTAAAACGACAAGCTGCTGAAAAGAATAGTTTCAAAAAGGAGTACTTGCAGAAGGCGGATAATCTTGAGAACAGGATTATAGGGGAAGCTAAAAAATTTAGTGCACATGATATGACAGCTGGATTCTATGGTCAATATTATCATGATTGGGATGATTTATTACAAGAAGTTTGGGGTGTATTAAGAAATACGTTATCGAGTGATGCATTTGAAACATTAAAATCAGAGCAAATAGAATGGATTAAGATGAAAGAGCGAAATTTTGCTGAAATTCCAAAGGAACCAGCCTCAGAAAGGGCTAGAGGAATGGATTATTTAGCATTTGAAACGAAAGAGAGAACTTACTATCTAATTGAAAATTATATGGACTAATACGCCTGAAACCAAATTAAATGGAAATAAAGAGGCACATGTGTAAGCAGCCACCTATATCAAGCACATCATAAAAATGAGCTTCCATCTCACTCCACCGCAACATTTGTCATAGAACCTAAAGTGTAAGAATGCGAAGACTGTTCCGGTTGCTCGTAGAAAGAGCGATGTACGAAAGTGAAAGGCAATCGTCAAGTCCATTGGAAGATGATTTTTGAAGAAATGAAAGCCAAGGCCAAAACAGCCCTTGAATGTGAGGAGAACGCCACGATCTGCGCTCGGCGAAAAGTCGAAGTCCAAAGTGTGTTTGGTTACATCAAGGACAATTGGCCGTTCCGCAGATTTTCCTTGCGGGGGATCGGCAAGGTACACACGGAATTCGGGATTATGGCTATAGCTCACAACCCCTTGTAAGTAGCCGGCATCCGCCAGCTGCTTTCAGAAAAATATCGGAAACCGCCAAAAAGAGGTGGAAAAAAACGAGTCGTTTTTCTCCACCTCTTTTATTTTAGGGACTTATTGGACGGTCCCGTTTTGTGGTGCTTCACTTAGTGAAACAACTTGTAACTATTGAAAATTGAGATAAATTGTTTCTTTGAGAGTTTATTAAAGTTTGTGACATTTGCATGCTTCAAGGCTTGTTTGAATTGATTTTTAGTAAAAAGAGTGTGGTAGTCTTTGCTTACCCATCTATACACAAACGTTTGGTACTTTTTGTAGTCTTTCTTTAAAATCAATGGTTCGTGTCGTTCAAGAAGGATTAATACAGAATCCACACCTGGCTTAGGATGAAAATACGCTCGCGGTACTTCTTTAAGAATATTTACCTCCATTTCCACCATCAACAACAACCCCAAAGCCCGTTGCAGGTTTTGCAGTCTTTTCGCAAAACCTTTCTCAACGATAAGGTAGCTATATTTTGCTTGACTTTTAAAAGTGATTTTTTTAACGATATCTGTGCTTATATTAAATGGAATATTTCCGAATATTGTATAGTTTGTGTTTGCCGGGAAGATGTACTTTAAAATGTCTGTATGGACCACTTTTATGTTCTCAAAAGGATTCACCGCATTTTGAGTGATTCGGCATAAGTCTTCATCGATTTCTATGGCAGTCACGGATCGACTCATTTTAACTAGTTCTTTAGTAAAATGCCCTTTTCCTGATCCGATCTCTATCACGTTGTCTTGTTTACAAATATTCGTACGATCCAATAATTCTTTTACATGTTTTTTAGAAGTAATAAAATTTTGCGTGTCTTTTGGATTTTTTCGGTTCATTATAACCTTCTCCTTGCTGGTTATAACGAACTGGTTTTAAAAGTTCATTATAACCAATTATTTTTGATCTGGTTGATAATGAACTTTTTTAAAGACACATATGGAAAACATACCCATGTTTTATCTCCTTTCCATTCTTATTATTATGAAAGAGATAATATAAAATCTACTACTGCCATGCTAGCGCACATATTTAACCCTCCATAACTTGTTTTTATACAGCTGATCATATCATTTTCGATATCATTTTCGCAAATTACTCTTGTGAGCTGTTTTCTAATTATCTTTTAAAGCCATGTATAATTCATATTATAATCAAGTCAAATAGAGGAAAGACCGAATGGGGGATATACTGGTTGAGGTAGAAATTTCATTTTGATAAACGGAGAGGACAAAGTGAAACCTCCTTATCGCGGTTTGTCTAGTCAACAATGACGATACGGGAGTTTTGCTTTTTTATAGTGTTTTATATAAAATTATTCAGTTTTTTAGAGACAATTCCAAGGTACGGGTATGAACCATTACAAAATGAATATGTAATTAATTCCTATAATAAATATTAGTTTTTAAGTCAATTATCCCTAAAGTAAAGGCGTCCTTGACGTTTACAGCAATTTAACGCCTATAGAATTTAAGTTACCGGTTTAGTGTTGCTACTCCAACCAATGTATGATCCTCAGCTTTCTATGAATGGTATAAAGCGAATTGGTGATAAAATTGTAAATGCAAAAACTACTAGTATAGAGTCGGGGCTTAAATCAAAGAAGCAGTAGTAACACATAGAATAGATGGTGTAAACTATAAACTTATAGTGAAAAAAGACTAGGCTGCAAGATTATATCCAGTGAAATAGAAAGCAGGGAGGAATATGAGTATTAAATTTACAGCTTATGTCTCCAATATGGAAGCGGGAACATCACATTTATTAACTAATGATCCACATAACGAATTAGATTCCGCATTTGTAACTTCAGAGCGAACAAGATATATACCAATTACACATCCAGAAGCGGCAAAAGCAGCTCTTAAAACTTGTGAGGAACAAGAAGGACCCGCATTATATATACCTGGATATGTGCAATTAACCATTGATGGTATAGACTTCTTTACAGAAGATGATTGGACTACTGACTTGCTAATGACTTGGAGAGATTTTGCGTTGCTTTTAGATGCTGACTATTTAAATAGTATTGATGAGAAAGAGGTTATTCTACTTGATAACCAAACTCAGTGTGTTATTACCAAGGTAGGCGATAACATGAAGGTAAAGATTGAAAGGTTTTTAATGCCTGAAGATGAAACAATTGATTTGGATCAAGTGGAAAATACAATCAGTGAAACACCTTTAGTTTCTAAGGATGAATTTCTCCATGCAATAAAAGAAGAATTAGAACATTTCACGAAATTCTTAACGAGCGAAGCTACTTTTAAAGAAGATAGTTCTTATGAGGATATTCTGGAGATTTATAATGAAGAAGCAGGACAAAAATAAGAATAGTGCAAGTGCCGATAATATTGATGCAGATTCTCTGGTAGTGTCAATATTTTTGTGTAAATGACATGCCAACCTTTTCTTATAGACCGTCGTGATATTGAATTTTATATATTTAATTTGCAAAAATGGTTTTAATGTTTTTGGAAGAGATACCCCTTCCAAAAACATTAAAATTATACGCCTTTCCGTGACTTTGTTTATTCTTTCGATTCAAACATCGCCGTTAGTTCTGCCCGTGCCTGATAGAAGCCGATGTGACAACGAGTGGTAAAGCGCTGGCTGGAGTCTTTGTGCTGAGATATGAGAAAGCCTTCTAGTGATTTCTCATTTTGAAACTATTCCTTGTGCTTTGTATATTTCTTAATTTGCTTGTTAAAGGACTCGATTAAATTCATTGAATACATACTAGCGCTGTCATCATTTTTTATGAAATAACATAAAAAGTGATGATGAATCAAAATTAAAAGTTTCCAACGATTATCTGTTATGAGCGGGGAATTATAAACCGGAATTATTGTTCATTTTAAAGTCGGAGGGGACATTTTTTTGAATATAATAGTTTAAATATCTGCAATTACTAAACACAAATGGAGAGAAAATTAAATTGTTATTATTTGCCCCTGTTGGATTAGGCGTCATTATTGGCATTATTATTCTATGGATGACATCAATGTTAAAAAGAAGAACAAACTTCAAACTTTCTGTAGTTAGGTTTCATATTACCTATTGTATTATTCTGTGTAGGTATTTTGAAAGTTAGAGGATTTGAAGGCGCGGCGTACGGTATTCTAGCATTAGTGTTGTTAGTTTTTTCTATTATCGCTTTTTCAAGTTCGAAAAAAAGATAAAAGGGGCTGTTAATAATTTTTTGATGTTCTGCAGCAACAGCCGATAAGTCAAGATTTTATGGGCACGCAGATTTCACAATAAGGATTGTTAATTATATCACCGGTATATTTTTCCATAATAGGTTTATCATCAATTTGATATCCATTGCTTTGTAGAGATGAAAAAATATCAGCATATGCTTTTTGAATATCTTCTGCGGTGTGTTTGACTTCGTAAATAAGGTATTTTCCGCTGGAGAGTTCACCTTCATAAATTGAATCATCCAATTGATAATCCTTTGAAATCACAATAGAAGCATCAAATCTACAATTTTCAGGCAGTGTTGTCTCAGGGTTATCTTGTGGAATTGCAAATAGAATGGCCGATTTAAGAAGATTTCTATTCTTAGCCCATTTTTTTAACTTCTCCATTACTTCAAAATTTGCACTGCCATAAGGACCAACCCTTCGTACATAAGCAATGCGATAGTTTGGTAGGGTTTCGACTTTAAACTTCATAGATTTTCTCTTCCTTTCTTCACTTGTATTTATTTGGTACATTTCGAATGCTATCATCATTTAAAAGTAGAATCATTGTAATTTTTAAAATTTATTGTTCAGAAAATCGTCCATAAAGCAGCAGAAGAAAAAATATTCTCCCCTAATGATTATAAAGATATTGACTTGATTATCGTTGATGAAATGATCGCTTAAAAGTCGTATCCCGGTCCTAAAGGTAGATTTAGGGCTTTTTTGTGGGAAGAGACAGAATCTGCTTATATGTCTGCGGCAAATGGCAAGAGGCTAATGGACTGAACTGAGCTTGATAGGATAGAGGCCGGAAGGAAGAGGAGTGTCAGATCGTTCTTTGCATTCCCGAATCAGGTGCAGAGTTTTTTTGATGTGATTTGTGAAAAAAGGATTGACTCTCACATAATGGTACTCTTTATGCTGTAAGCGGGCCCTAATTTAGCGACAAATGAGGTGAATGAATAGTTGAAAATCGGTGATTTCTCTAAACTGGCACGAATCAGTATTCGCATGCTTCGGCATTATGATGAAATCGGTTTGCTTGTACCAAGAAGAACGGATCCATTGACGGGCTATCGTTATTATAGTCCGGAGCAGCTTACGTTAGCGAATCGCATTACAGCATTGCGGGATATGGGGTTTAGTTTGGCGGTTATGAAAGAAATTCTCACTAATTATTCCGACAAGCAGGCTTTAAAGGAATATTTAGAGCTGCAGGAGAAGCAAATGCGCGAGCAGCACCAGCAAATAAAGCGGCGGTTATTACTAATTGAAACGACGATTAAACGTTTGGGAGAGGATGAAGGAATTATGAATTACAATGTTGTTTTGAAAGAATTGCCGGCAAGATACGTAGTAAGCCTTAGGGATACGATCCCCACTTATGAAATGGAAGGAATGCTCTGGGAACGGATGATGAAGCAAACGGCTCAGCATCACCTTCAATATGCCAATCCCTGTCTGCCCATGGCGATCTTTCACGATCAGGCCTATAAAGAGAGTGATGTCGATGTAGAGATCCAGATGTCGGTACAGGGGAAATATGAGGATAACGGCGATGTTGTTTTCAAGACGGCTGCTCCAATTGAATATGTGTCAACGACATTTAAGGGAAGCTATGAACAAATAGCAGAAGTTAATGAAGTCGTGGCGAATTGGGTGGCAGACAACGGCTATGAATTTAATGGGCCAATGTTCAACATATACCACATTGGCCCAGCGACGGAAGACAATCCAGATCACTGGTTAACGGAAGTTTGCTACCCGGTGAAAAAGGAAGAGTAGAGTGCCGGTTTACTTGCAGGGAGGAGCCTTTTGAGAAGACTCCTCCTTCTTTTTTCATGAATCCGTACATCTGTATTTAAATTCAGGGGCTGTCTGAATCGAGTAGCCGCTTCTTACCTGACCAGCCCAGTTCTTTAATGCGGATCTCCATGGTACGCTTCTAAAAAATTCATCTACCGATACGGAACCTGAGAACCAAACGATTGGAGTGAAGGGAGCAAGCGGGCCTGCGCCTCCCCAAATCCCTCCTGCCTGAACGCCGTCTTCAATCACGAGAAGCAAAGGAAGGCCGTACTGGAACCCCATGGAAGGTTCAATCTGCATAAAAGGTGAATAAGGCTCCCCTTGAGGCGTAGCTCTTACGGGTTTTAGTAAAGCGGCGGCGAGTCCGTAGCTTGAATGAATCATGGTCCGGATATTTTCTAAGGTTGTATTCGGGTATTCTTCCGTATTCGGCAATGTTCGCGGGAATAAGAGCTCTCTCTTTATTTCTCTGAACATGCGAATCACAAATTGCTGCCGCATAGATAGCGGCGGCCGAGACGGTCCGAGTGTAAATAGATTTTGGTGGCTAAAGAATACGGGAATTCTGAAAAATTCGGAAGCGGCCTCATTTAAATCCCGTAAGCCTTGCCAATCTTCAGCGAATCGTTCCTCTTCTTTTTTGATATCCTCTGCATGGTGTTCAGCTTGCTGGTCCGCGCCTTCATCTGTTTCTCGTTTGTCTTTTTTCTTTTCGTCCATCTTTTGTCACCCCCATACTCAAACATATGCAGGGAAACAAAGGGGGGAGTGGACAAAAAGCCAGAAAAAGATGGGCGGTGAGCTTTCAGAAAACGGTCCTTTATGGGATCATTTACTGATCTTTGCCGCTCTTAAAAAGCAGTGCGTTCTTTACCGATCCGGGGATTTATCTCATGCAGCGAAGCGATAAATTGCTGCGCATCCTTTGGAGAAACAAGCGCCATATTCCGCTCGGAACCATAGATAATTTCAAGTCTATCCATGGATAACGCCCAAGCAGCTGACGGATTTCTAGTCGGGCTAATCTTCTTAATATCATTGATGGGAATCTTCTTTTTGTACAGGCCGCTTTGAATGATTAACTCGTTGCCTTGAAGTGTATAACCCGTGGAAAACCATCCCCAAACGAGCATAGCAGCTAACGGCACAGTGAAAAACAGTACTCCGTAATCCGCCTTGGCGAGAAGCGGAGCAAAGCAAGCGGCTACACAGCCCCAATGAACCGGATAGAGCCATCGATCTTTTTTAGATGGGAAATACAAAAGATCATCTCCTTGTCAAAATAGATAGAAAACTTCTTGTGATAAAGATACCATAGCCCTTACAGTAAAGGTAGAGGAGGACGAGAAGAGATGGAGACATGGAAAGAGCGCGATTTGCGAAAGATGCTTTCGACGGGGGGAGCGTCTATCCAATGGCTATTCTTTATGTTTGCAAATACGGTTGTCGTGCCGGTTTCGGTTGGAGCGGCCTTTGAACTGTCTGGTGCGGAAATCGCCATGACGCTAAGAAGCTCTCTCATTTTAACGGGGATTGCCTGTGTGCTGCAAGGAATATGGGGGCACCGATATCCGCTGATGGAAGGGCATTCGGGACTAATGTGGGGACTTCTGTTACATATCAGCACCTCGGCTTCTGCGCTTGGGATGAGCTATCAGGAGATTGGCGGCGGAATTGCTTCGGGAATGTTAGCTGCCGCCGTTTTTACGGCGGCAGCAGGATGGGCGGGGTGGGCTTCGCACATTAGAAAAATCTTTACGCCGATGGTGATGAGTGTTTATTTATTTTTACTATCAGTTCAGCTGGTGTTTATTTTCTTTTCAGGGATGATGAAATTGACGAGCAGCGGTCAGTTGGATATAGCAGTGAGCTTATATTCTGTGGCGATTGTGCTGTTTGTCAGTGCGCTGAAGATCAAGGGGAGAGGCATCATTAGCCATTTTTCCATTTTAATCGGCATTGTAGTTGGCTGGGGGCTGTATATGGTTCTGTTTTCTTCGGAAGCAGCGACGTCAGGCGGCAGAGCCGATTTTCACTGGTTCCCTTTAGGAGCGCCGAATTTGGAATGGGGAATTGTGTTGACAACCTTTGTAGCGGGGGTCATTAATATGAGCAATACGATCGCTTCTGTTCAGGCGGCGGGTCTTTTGCTGAAAGAGCCGCCTTCTAACGATCAGATGAATCGTTCATTTGCGCTGACTGGCCTGTTCACGGGCGGAGCGGCTTTTCTCGGGCTCGTTCCGTATGCTCCGTTTACTTCATCAATCGGCTTTCTGGAAAGTACGCGGATGGTCGAGCGGCTGCCGTTTATAATTGGAGGCGTGTTATTTAGCCTGCTCGGAATTATCCCTGCAGCAGGAGAGCTATTTGCCACACTTCCAATTACGGTGGGAAGTGCAGTGCTATTTGTGGCTTACTTGCAATTGTTTGGGAGTGCATTGAAATCGCTGGACGGAACGGACTTTCATTCCAACACCATTTTTCGGATTGCCGCTCCTGTTCTCACCGGGATTAGCATTATGATGATGGACCCTGAGATATTTAGTTCCTTGCCGATATACATTCAGCCCCTCTTCACAAACGGATTGATCATAGGCGTATTATTGTCTGCCGTGCTTGAACGGTTTGTTCGTTGGGAAGAACAGTAGTTCAGCTATTCACAAGGGATTATGTATCAATTGAGAAACATGGCCCTCAGTTTAACTATTTATCCGCATTATATAGAGTGAGCCTCCAAAACAGGAGGCTTCCTGCTGCAACGCCTTAGTAACCGGCATCAGGCATGTAGGGCCGTGATCTCCTGCTTAGCCTTCCTTCTCCATGAGGGAGTCGGTGGCACTTACAGGAGGGAAAAAATGATCAGCCATCAGCATATTCTTTGCCTGATGGCTGATCTGTTTCCTTTGAGACTAGGAGATCTTCTAAAGCCGACTGAAGTTTGGGGTGCTGAAAGTCAAATTGATGATCGAGCAGCTTATCAGGAAAAACTCGCTGCCCTTCCAACACTAAAGAGCTCATTTCCCCGAGTAATGCTTGCAGAGCCAGCTTTGGCACAGATAGCCAATGCGGGCGATGCAGGACTTTAGAGAGCGTTCTTCCAAAGCTATTCATCCGTTCAGGAACGGGAGCGGTCAGGTTGACGGGACCGCTTATGTCAGTGTGTTCAATAGCAAATACAATCGCTCGAGCCGCATCTTTTATATGAATCCAGGACATCCATTGTTGCCCTGAGCCGATTTTTCCGCCTGCAAACCATTTATAAGGCAATACCATGCGCGGCAAAGCTCCGCCGCTCTTTTCGAGAATAATGCCAAAGCGGGTGAGAACGGTGCGGATGCCTAACGATTCAGCTTGCAGCGCTGCTTCTTCCCATAATTGGACGGTGGATGCAAGAAAGTTGCGGCCAGCTGCTTGAGAGGCTTCAGTAAAGGTGTCTGACAAAGAAGGAGGATAATAGCCGATAGCGCTCGCATTTATAAATACTTCCGGCCGCACGGAAATATTCCGCATGATCCGCAGCATTTCCTTGGTGGATGACAGGCGGCTGCTGATAATCCGGCGCTTGCGCTCAGCACTCCAGCGCCCGCTGTTAAGCGGCTCACCAGCAAGATTAATAAAGATGCGGGCTTCTTGGAGTTCCGCTTCTGGCCGAGCGTTGTCAGAAAGCCACTTCACATACTGCAGCTGATCGCTGCTTTGTTTATGTTCGGGCTGCCGGGTTAGTATATAAACTTGATAGCCTCTCGCCAGCAACTCTTCCGTCAAAGCCCTTCCGATCAATCCGGTTCCCCCGGCAATCACTGCTTTCATTTGTCTCCTCCGTTCTTCGTTTCTTTATATTTTACTGCATTCTTATAAATAACATATGAAATATGTTAAAGTGATCCGTAAGAGGTGAAGAAGATGGCCATTATTACAAAGATATCCGCCCAGGAAAAGCGGGCGGATCGCTATAATGTCTTTCTGAATGAAAAATACGCTTTTAGCGTTGATGAAGCGGTGCTGATTCGATTCGGCCTAAAGAAAGGAAAGGAGCTCAGCGAAGGAGAAATCGCAGAGATTACCGAAAAGGATCAGATCCGCAAAGGCATCAATATAGCCGTTCAGTTTCTGTCGATTCGCATGAGATCGGAGCAAGAAGTACGGAAGCATCTGGAGAAGAAGGAAGTGAATCCAGCCCATATCGGGGAAATTATTCGCTACTTATATCAGCTCCATTACTTGGATGATTTGCAGTTTGCCAAGGCGTATGTGAGGACGCAGCTTCGGACGACAGATAAAGGGCCGAATGTGATCGAGCGTGAATTGAAGGAGAAAGGGATCGCGCCGGCTTTCATTGAAGAGGTGCTGAATTTCTTTAGTTTCGACCAGCAGCTTGAAAAAGCCGCCGCTCTAGCGGAAAAATACAGAAAGAAAAACACGAAGGAATCCGCCATCAGACAAAAGCAAAAGATTGAGCAGGCATTGATGAGAAAGGGGTATAGCTGGAACGTGATTCAAGAAGCCCTATTACAAACAGAGTCTGCCGATAAAGAGGAGCAGTGGCAGGCTCTGTTGTACCAGGCGGAAAAAGCCCATCGCCGATACAATAAATACACCGGCGGCGAATACCGGCAGAAGATGAAGCAATCGCTGTATCGCAAAGGCTTTGATATCAGCGACATCGAGAAGGTGATCGAGCATCTGCAAGGGGAAAATTAATGGGATTCAATAATGATTTCATTCTTATCCTTTGCTTGGGAAGCAATGATGCTTGCCACTTCTTCCGGCGTTTTTAATTTAGATGTATCTTTTACATGATCGGACAGCTCCCAAAATGGGGTATTCATTCCTCCCATGTAGACAGCAACGAAGCGGATTCGGCTTGGTTCGAACTCTTTCTGCAGGCTTTCCGTAAATCCGCGCAGGGCAAATTTGCTTGCGCAATAAATGGCTTCATTTTTCTTTCCGCGCAAGCCCGCTGTTGAAATAATATTGATGACGCTTCCGCCAGAGGTCATAAGCGGAAGAAAAATCTTCGTCATAATAATCGGCGCGTACACATTGGTTTCAAACGTGGTCTGCAAATCATCTATATCTATTTCCGCAAAAGGTCCGAAAATACCGATCCCCGCGTTGTTAATAAGGAGATCGATGCTTTGCTGTTTAGACAGAAAACGATTGGCTAAACGCTCGATCTCGGCTGGATTCCGCAAATCAAGCGAGTGGATCGTAGCTTGTCCGCCGGCAGTGATGATCTCACGCTGAACAGAAGCGAGCTTATCAGCTTGGCGGCTGATTAAATGGGTATGATATCCTTTTTGACCATATATTATCGCTAGCTCTTTTCCAAGACCTGAGCCACCGCCAGTAATTACACAGTTTCTCAACCCTCTCATCCTTTCAGACTTTCTTAAATGCTCTTCTTTTACTATACTTAAGGGAAAAAGGGTGTGCAACTGGTGGAAATAGAGAAACGCTATAGTGAGATGACAGAGTATGAATTGCGGCAGGAAATTGCCCGGCTTAAAGAAAGAGCGAAAAAGGCGGAACAGATGGGGATAGTCAATGAGTTTGCCGTGCTTGAGCGAAAAGCTTTAATGGCGGAAGCTTATCTCATGAATCCGGCCGACTTTGAGCCCGGAAAGATATACGAAATGCAGGGGGCGCCGGGCACGTTTTTTAAAATCAGTTATTTAAATGGTGTGTTTGCTTGGGGCTACCGCTTAAATGGCGATGGTAAAGAGGAAGGCTTGCCGATTTCTATGCTGAAACTTCAAAAAGAGATAGAAGAGTGAGGGATCATTATGGAAGAAATCTTTGAGCGGCTAACGAAGCTGCTGCTGGATCGAAACACAAGCTTAACTTATGCCCGCGCCCGCGCCTGGGTAGAGCATCTTTGGGAAGACTTTGAGGCAACCTATGCGAAAGCGGGCTATAAATACAAAGGAAAAGAAATGACTGAAAAGGTTGTACGCCAATGGATTGACAATTATGGGAGCCGGCTGCATGAGTTTGCCAGCCGAAATGAAAAGTACCGCCATTTATTGGCGGATAACAGGGATATAAAGCATTAACAAACTCCGCTATCCGGAGTTTTTGCTTTTCTTGTGCCGGAAATCAGTCTCTGAATAGAAAGGGCGCCAGCGGAGAAATAAAGCCATCCAAAAGGCCGCTGCGGAACCTTTGGATGGCATGTTTAATGGGATTCAGGAATAAATTCCAACTTCTTTCTCAGCTTTTCTTCGCTGAAGATCCAGCCGGTATAAGAGCCTATAATATGATAGTCAAGATCCAGCTGAACGACGGCCACAAATGGGTAGTAGCCGTTGTTGCGATAGCGCAGATCAATGAATTTCACTTCGTAGCAATCATCATATTCAGCTACTTCCCAGCGATAGACAGGGGAGAAATGAAGAAAAGCGGAAAGGTTATCATCTTTCTTCGCTTCTTCAAAGAGCCGAGTGTTTGGAATGGGTACGCGCTTGTATTTATCCAGAATCGTGACAGAGCGCCGGTATCCTCTGGCTACATAGAAGTGTTCCGGTGTTTTTACCGCAATTCTCCATTGATTGAAACGGATGGTCGGTGCTATGATAATTTCTTCCGCATCGGGAATGAGGCGGCGGACGGCATTTCGAACAGCTCCCTGCATTTGAAAGCGCAATATATAGTATCCGATGAGAACGAAATAAATCGTGATAAATGTGTATCCTGGATGATATCCGAATATCCAGAGAACAAGGCCGACTACATGGGCGGAAAAGATAAAGGGATCAAAGGTATTGATCACACCGAGCGCTACCCATTTAGATGAAAAAGGCCGGAATGCTTGGGTTCCGTAAGCATTAAATATATCAACAAAGACGTGCAGAAATACGGCAAACTGGCTCCACAGCCACAGATGAAGAATGTTGCTTTCCGGCAAGAGAAGCGAGATGACGGCCGTAATCAGCACAGGCCATAAGAGAACCGCCGGAATGGAGTGGGTAGCTCCCCGGTGATTGCGAATATAGACAGCGTTATTTCTAAGCTTTAAGATGGTATCTATATCAGGAGCTTGTGAACCGATGACGACTGCTGCTAATACCGCATACTTTGTAGCGGAATCGCCAGCAACTGCAGGATCAAGCGTTGACAGACCTCCTAAAGCGAATCCCATAACGAAATGAGTTCCAGTATCCAAAAAGGCTACCTCCTTTAAGTAGGATGCGGATCTGAAAGGATAGTATTCATTTATTCCCTTTCTTACATATATTTTAACATTTTCATGGAGGTAAGTTGTGAAATTCACATCATTAAAAAACATCGGAAGCATCGATATCCCGAAATTCCAAGAAGATTTAATTGCCTGGTACCAACAAGAGAAGCGTGATTTGCCGTGGAGACGCAGCCCGGATCCTTATAAAGTATGGGTATCTGAAATCATGCTTCAGCAAACGAGAGTAGATACAGTCATTCCGTACTTCAACCGGTTTATGGAAAAATTCCCAACGATCGAAGCGCTTGCAGATGCCGAAGAAGAACAAGTGTTAAAGGCATGGGAAGGCCTCGGTTATTATTCACGGGCTCGCAATTTGCAGGCGGCTGTGCGAGAGGTGAAGGAGAATTATGGGGGAAGAGTGCCTGATACGAAGGATGAGATTTCCTCTTTAAAAGGAGTTGGACCGTACACGAGCGGGGCAATTTTGAGCATTGCGTACGGGGTGCCGGAGCCGGCGGTTGACGGCAACGTCATGCGGGTGATGGCACGCATTCTCTCTATTTGGGAAGATATTGCCAAGTCTTCCTCCCGAAAAATATTCGAAGAGGCCGTCCGGCAAATGATTGCCAAAGAGGACCCCTCTTCGTTCAATCAAGCGCTGATGGAACTCGGCGCCTTGATTTGCACTCCGGCATCTCCATCCTGCCTCCTTTGTCCTGTACGGGAGCATTGCCGTGCTTTTCATGAGGGCGTAGAACAAGAGCTCCCGGTCAAAACACGCAAAAAAAATAGCAAGCATGTACATCTTGGTGCGGCGGTGCTCATGACAGAAGACGGGAAGGTCCTTATTCAAAAACGGCCCGAGACCGGACTTTTAGCGAATTTATGGGAATTTCCAAACGTTGAATTAAGCGGAACAGGCAATCCAAAAGAGGAAGTGAATCGGTTTATTCAAAAGCATTATGGATTATCCGCTAAGCTTAAATCAGAATCGGCTACTAAGATTCAGCATGTCTTTTCCCATTTAACTTGGGACATTGATGTCTTTTGGGGAACGGTTCATGAGGCTTCTTTCACCAATGAAAAACGTCAATTTGTTCCGGTCTCGCAAGTAGAGACATTTGCTTTTTCAGTGTCCCATCAAAAAATATGGAAAACGATCAGGAATCAGCAGGATATTTCTTCAGAAAGCCCATCCGAGTAGCCCTCTGCCAACGGATGGGCGGCAGCTGCTGAGCACTGGATTCAAACTCCTACAACTGGCCGAGCCGATCAGTCATAAGAAATTTGCGTTCCGGAAGTGTAGCGGGCTTCTTGCTTATTCAGCCCGCCGCGGCGCATGATTTCTACTGCGATATCCCGATGAATCGTTTGTCCCTCTGCATTTAAGTAAGGAACGATCTGCTGGAAAGAATGATGGAAAAAAGCAAGCTCTTGGTCTGTCCAATCATTGACCGACATCATTTGCAATTCGGTTAAATCTCGGCCGACATACATGAAGAATCCCCCTTTCTTTATGGATAGAATGCGCTTGTCAGTTGTTCATTATGCGAAGAGAAAGTAAAATACAGAAGAATGAGGCGAAAGGGGAATAAGCATGGAGCAAAAAGTAGCACTAGTGACAGGCAGCAGCCGCGGAGTAGGAAAAGCAATTGCGTTAGAACTTGCAAGAAAAGGCTATCATCTTGTTATTAACTATGCGCGCAGCAAAACAGCCGCTCAAGAGACGGCGGAAGAGATCAAGGCATTGGGCCGGGAAGTCCTTCTCGTTAAAGCCAATGTCGGCGATGTGGACAAGGTGAAAGCGATGTTTGCTGAAGTGAAGGAGAAGTTCGGCCGTCTGGATGTGTTCATAAATAACGCCGCTTCCGGTGTTCAGCGGCCGATCATGGAGCTTGAAGAGAAGCATTGGGATTGGACAATGAATATTAACAGCAAGGCTTTATTATTCTGCGCGCAAGAAGCGGCGAAGCTGATGGATCCAAAAACCGGCGGCAGTATCGTCAGCATTAGCTCGCTCGGCGCGATCCGCTACTTGAAAAATTACACAGCTGTCGGCGTATCAAAAGCGGCGCTGGAGGCGCTGACTAGATATCTTTCCGTAGAATTAGCGGAGAGAAACATTGTTGTAAATGCTGTATCAGGCGGTGCGATTGATACAGATGCTCTTAAGCATTTTCCGAACCGCGATGAAATTTTGGAGGATGCGAAAGCCAACACGCCAGCTGGGCGCATCGTTCGCATGGAAGATATGGTCCACGCGGTCATGTTTTTAATTTCGGAGGGGGCTTATATGATTCGCGGCCAGACGATTATCATTGATGGCGGCCGCTCGCTGTTAGTGTGAATTTTTTTTCAAAAGAAATTGGATAATTCTTTCTCAACTTGGGCAAGTTAGTGTTTGTGGAGGTGAGAAAGAATGAAAAATCAACCAAATAATAAGCAAAAAACAATGGCTGGTACTGACGTGAACCATGTGAAACAGCAAAACGCTGCTTCTGCAATGGGTCAAAATGCGCAAAATGCTGCTTTTGGTACAGAGTTTTCTTCTGAAACCGATGCACAGCATGTCAAGCAACAAAACGCTGAATCAGAAGCTCGTAAAAACCAAGCTTCAAAGAACAGCTAAAACCTTAGCTCCACGATTTAACGGCTAGAAGAAAGAGGTTGCCTCCTGATGTTCAGCAGGCAACCTCTTTCTTGTTCTTCCGCCTGTAAGCTGCCCCTTACAGAAGGGCGCTGGAAAGCCAAAGTCTAAGCTGGAGAACACGGCCCCTAAATACCCGATTCAGATTACAAAGGCATTGCAATGTTAGCCTCAGCATGAGAGGGATGATAGAAGCTGCTTCTTTCTTGGCCGCCTTTTGTCACTTTAGTTAACATTATTATATGAATTCGTTATAATAAGAAAATATAGAACGTTTGAAGCAAATAAACGAAGGAAAAAGTAATGGCAAACAGCTAGGAATGAAAGTAGGGGAGAATCATGGCGATTCCCAGAGAAGGTGAAGCCATCCAAATTCATAGTTACAAGCATGACGGGAATATTCATCGTGTTTGGGAAGAGACCATCGTTTTAAAAGCGACCAATAATCTGGTGATTGGCGGCAATGATCGCACGATTGTGACGGAAGCTGACGGACGGACGTGGATAACGAGGGAGCCTGCAATTTGTTATTTTCACGCTCGGCAGTGGTTTAATATCATAGGTATGCTGAGAACGGATGGAATCTATTATTATTGCAACATCAGCTCTCCTTTTGTTTATGATCAGGAGGCTCTGAAATATATTGATTATGATCTCGATGTGAAAGTATTTCCGGACATGTCTTATATTTTGTTGGATGAGGATGAATATGAACAGCACAGCAGGCAAATGAATTATCCGGATGTGATTGATAAGATTTTAAAGCGGAATGTGGATCATCTGATTTACTTGATTCATCAGCGCAAAGGTCCTTTTGCGCATGACTTTATTGAAAAATGGTACCGGAAATATGTAAAGCTGCAAGGCTGATATCTTTATTGGTGCAGGACGGGGCCTGTTGATTTCTTTTCAACAGGTTTTCTTTATGCTTCTTTCGGCGTTTGCTTAAGGGGGTTCATCTGCACGTGTAAGGAAAACCTTGACCGCTTGTGTTTTGGATGAGGGGGAGTCACAATGAATGTCATTAAAAGGTATATGAAGTTTGTTCGGCCGTATCGCTGGCCCATAATCGGAACGCTGGTGATTGGTGTGATCAAATTTGCTCTTCCGCTGTTTATTCCCATTTTAATCAAATATGTGATTGATGATATTATCGGCAGTGAAACGCTGACGGCTGGGGATAAACAGGAGCAGCTGTTTCTTTTGATTGGCGCAATGCTGCTCATTTTCGTTGTTTTTCGTCCGCCCATTGAGTATTACAGACAATATTTCGCCCAGTGGACGGGCAACAAAATTTTATATGATATTCGCGATCAGCTATTTTCGCATATTCAGAAGCTAAGCTTTAAATATTATGCGAATACTAGGGCTGGAGAAGTAATTTCTCGAGTGATCAATGACGTGGAACAAACGAAGAATTTTGTTATCACCGGATTAATGAATGTTTGGCTGGATGCGGCAACCATTCTTATTGCCATAGTCATTATGCTGACGATGAATGTGAAGTTGACCATTGTGTCGCTGATCGTCTTCCCGTTTTACGCTTTTTCAGTACGGTACTTTTTTGGCAACTTGCGCAAGCTGACAAGAGTCCGTTCCCAAGCTTTAGCTGAGGTGCAAAGTTATTTGCATGAACGCGTTCAAGGGATGTCCGTAATAAAAAGCTTTGCCATTGAAGATTATGAGCAGACGCAGTTTGAACATCAGAACAAAAATTTTCTAACGAAGGCGCTGGCTCAAACAAGATGGAACGCTAAGGCATTTGCCGTTGTCAATACGATTACAGATATAGCGCCGCTGCTGGTGATCGGCTATGCCGGCTATCAGGTCCTTCACGGGGAATTAACAGTAGGAACGATGGCGGCCTTTATCGCTTATATTGATAAGTTATACAATCCTCTTCGCCGGCTCGTCAATTCATCAACGACCATGACCCAAGCGATTGCTTCAATGGACCGGGTATTTGCTTTGCTTGATGAAGCCTATGATATTCAAGATAAGGAGCGGGCGGTAGAATGCTCCAATGTCAAGGGCCATCTCGTATTTGATCATGTGGATTTTGCTTATGACGAGGAAGAGACGGATGTTCTGCATGATATTGATCTCGATATTCGTGCAGGAGAAACGGTCGCCCTCGTGGGGATGAGCGGCGGAGGCAAGTCGTCGTTGGTCAGTCTGATCCCGCGTTTCTATGACGTAACCGCCGGCCGGATTTTACTGGATGGAACGGATATCCGCGATTTTAGAGTCCGCAGTTTAAGAGATAAGATCGGCATGGTGCTTCAGGATAATATTCTTTTCAGTGAATCTGTCAAGACGAATATTTTGCTTGGAAAGCCGGAAGCCACTGATGAAGAGGTGATGGCTGCAGCTAAAGCGGCCAATGCCCATGACTTTATCGTCAGCTTGCCTCAAGGGTACGATACGAAAGTAGGGGAAAGAGGCGTGAAATTATCCGGCGGCCAGAAGCAGCGCATTGCCATTGCCCGCGTATTTCTAAAAAACCCGCCCATCCTGATCTTGGATGAAGCTACATCAGCTCTGGATCTGGAGAGCGAGCATCTTATTCAAGAAGCGCTGGAGAAGCTGGCAAGAGATCGAACGACCTTTATCGTAGCCCACCGCCTCTCCACCATCACCCATGCCGATCGGATTATTTTGATGGAGCACGGAAGAATTGTAGAGAGCGGCACTCATGAACAGCTAATGAAAAAACAAGGAAGCTACTACCGGCTTTTCCAGGTGCAGCAGCTGGATTCATAATGGCGCTGATTAATAAGACAGACAAATGGCGAAACGCGGTTTGCGTTTCGCCATTTGTCTGTGGAAGAAAGAGGTTCAAGGCGTTCCAAATTCGGGGAGAATAGATTAAAAAGAGGCTGGCCTTTTTGGCAGCCTCTTAGTCAACCTCATCTACCTCCGGTGGTTCATCTTCATCCTGGTGATATCTGGAATAGCTTGAGATTAAGTGATCCAAGTGCTCCAAGCTTTCTCCATATTCCAAAATAGAAGACAGGACGTGAAGAATATGGATGGATTTATTCACTTCTTCGGCAGGTGCTGATTTCAGCTTCTCCGTAAACAGCGTAAGAAATTCTTCGCGGTTGAGGCTGAGTTCAAAATGCTCTTCGCTGTCAGCCGCCGGTTTGACTTTACCGATGAAACGAAGCAATAAATGCTCATGATAGCTCATTAAGTAATCGAGGTGATCCTGCATCGATTTTTGGTTCCCAGACTCGAGGTGATGGATTTCATTTTCAAACTGATTCATTCGCCGCAAAATATCAAAGCTTCTGCGGGCGGCGGTGATCATTTTCCGGTAAAGGACGATTTTTCGCTTTTTTGCCGTTATGTTTCTCTTTAAGGTTCCACGTTCTTCTTTATATAACAAATAGAGGTTATCGATCTTAATTAATCGTTCCCGGAGTTTGCTGATGTCCTTCTTTAATAAGTGATACTCAGTTCCGTTGCGCAAGCTTAAGCGAATCCACTTTAACGTATCCTCCGTCACCTGGTTGATTTGCATAAACAGCTTTGTTTCATATTTAGGAGGCAAAAAGATTAAATTTACGATGAAAGCGGAAAGCACGCCGATCATAATCGTGAAGAAGCGAATGGAAGCAAACTGAATAAACTGTTCATTTTGCACTTCCATAATCACGATGACTGTGACAAGAGAAAGCCCGATCGTTTTTTCCAGCCGCAGTTTTAAAATGACGCTAATTGTGACAATCGCCGCCAAGCCAACAATCAGAAAGTGATTGCCGAATAAGAGAACAAAGGAGATGCCGATAACCGCTCCGATAAAATTCGCCTGCATTTGCTCGACAACTGTTAAATAAGAGCGGTAAATAGTGGGCTGGATTGCGAATATTGCGGCGATCCCGGCAAACACTGGAGATGGCAGGTCGAGTAAGTATGAAACGAATAAAGCAAGCACAATAGCAATTCCCGTTTTGAAAATTCGCGCACCTAGCTTCATACAATCCATAATTCCTTTCTCAAATAAAGTATACTAAATGACAACTGTACCACGAATAGGCTTTATATAAACCATTTAATAACAAGCCAATAAATTACTATACAGTGCCTTTTAAACAATAGCAAGCGGAATCCACCCTTGTTCACATTATTTTATTATTTGTCCCTGTCAGATAGACCTGAACAGCCATTTTCCCCATTCTGAAGCGCTTCATTTAGAAGAAAGAGCAATAAAAAACAGGACTGGTGCTGTGAGCCAGTCCTGTTTTTTTATTGTTTTACAGTTGAGAGAAAGCATAGTCCGCCGCTTTCAATGTGTCCTCAATGTCTTTCTCTGTATGTTCAGTCGTTAAGAACCAGGCTTCATACTTAGACGGAGCTAAGTGAATGCCTTGGCTGAGCATCAATTTAAAGAAACGGCCAAACATTTCGCCGTCTGTCGCCTCGGCTTGCTCATAGTTAGAAACCAGCTGATCAGTGAAATAGAGGGTGAGGGCGCCTTTTAAGCGATTGACCGTAATCGGCACATTGTATTTCTGGGCGGAGGCTAAGATTCCTTCTTCCAGCATCGCTCCTAGACGATCGAGCTCTTCATATACGCCCTCTGTCTGCAGGACTTCCAAGCAGGCGATGCCCGCCAGCATGGAAGCGGGATTTCCGGCCATCGTTCCGGCTTGATAGGCAGGACCGAGGGGCGCCACTTTCTCCATAATGTCAACGCGGCCGCCGTATGCTCCGATCGGCAGGCCGCCGCCGATGATTTTTCCGATCGCTGTTAAGTCCGGATAAATGCCAAGCAGGTCTTGGGCGCCGCCGTATGTAAAGCGGAAGCCGGTGATGACCTCATCAAATATGAGCAAGGCTCCGGCGTCATGCGTCAGCTCCTTCACTTGCTCCAAAAAGCCTTCTTTCGGTTCGACGATCCCGAAATTGCCGACAATCGGTTCAATGAGGACGGCCGCCACTTCATTGCCCCATTTGGCAAGAGCTTCTTTCAATGGCTCGATTTCATTGAAAGGAACGGTGATGACTTCTTGCGCAATGCTTTTGGGCACGCCCGCTGAATCCGGTGTGCCTAAAGTAGACGGACCGGAGCCGGCTGCGACAAGCACTAAATCGGAATGTCCGTGATAGCAGCCGGCAAATTTAATGATTTTGTCGCGGCCAGTATAAGCGCGAGCCACGCGGATCGTTGTCATAACCGCTTCTGTTCCGCTGTTGACAAAACGGACTTTTTCCATCGCCGGCATGGCTTCTTTCAGCATTTTCGCAAATGTTACCTCATAAGGAGTCGGGGTTCCAAACAGCACTCCCTGATCGGCCGCCTTCTTAATCGCAGCGGCAATATGCGGGTGGGCATGCCCCGTGATAATCGGCCCGTAAGCGGCGAGGTAATCGATATATTGATTGCCATCTACGTCCCAAAAGTACGCTCCTTGTCCTCTTTCCATTGCGACAGGCGATCCGCCGCCGACCGCTTTATAGGAACGGGAAGGGCTGTTGACTCCCCCAACGATATGTTCAAGCGCTTCCTTATGTAGACGTTCGGAATTAGAAAAATCCATTAGTAGTAAGCCTCCTCTTATTTACTCTCTTTCCATTGTAGACTCGACTATCGCTATAATCAATGATTGCTCATCTTTCATAAAAAGAAAGGGCTTAGCGTATAGTTAGATCAAGAAGAAGGAGAGTAGGTGAAATGAGTGACTGCTGTAATCCTTAGTGCAGTCGTATTTTGTTTATCGATGAGCTTAAAGGGACTGTTTATGAAAGAACCGCAGCACCGCTACCTTTCCTTTCACTACTTTGTGTACTTCGGGTTTCTGTACCTTACATTAATGATCGGTTTTGCTCTTATATATATGTTGCTGCATATGAATGGACATGCTGTATGGGCGGAAGATGCATACAGCCATCTGGGGTTTTGGGAGCGGTTTTTCACTTCTTTATATTTTAGCGGAATCACTCTGTTCTCTGTCGGATATGGGGATATTGTGCCGGAGGGAGCGGGGAGATGGGTCGCATTAATTGAGGCCTGGACAGGCTATACGATCCCGACAGCCTTTGTTGTCCGCACAATGTTTGAAAAGCAGGGGCAGTAAACCGACTGCTTCATTATCAAGCCATAACGGGTGCAGCAAGGCGGCGATCCGCTCAAGTCTGTTCAATTCAGCATGATGCAGGCTGCAACCTGTTTTATCCCCCGTGATGGAAGCTTCACTTTATATTTGCCATATGATTTCTAATCCGCTACGCTAATAGTGAGAGCAGTCGAATAAAAGGAGGAGATGCCACATGCCATTGAAAATTGGTGAAGCAGCGCCTGATTTTACATTGCCAGCTAATACCGGGGAAGAAGTACGGCTGTCGGATTATAAAGGAAAGCAGGTTGTACTGTATTTCTATCCGAAAGATATGACACCGGGCTGCACAACGGAAGCTTGTGATTTTCGTGATCAGCATGCTGCTTTTTCTGATGTGAACACAGTGATTCTAGGAATAAGCACGGATCCGGTTGAGCGCCATAAGAAATTCATTGACAAATACGATTTGCCGTTCCTTCTGCTTGCAGATGAAGATCATAAAGTATGTGAACTCTATGATGTGTGGAAGCTGAAGAAGAATTTCGGCAAAGAATATATGGGCATTGAGCGCTCTACGTTTGTGATTGACAAAGAGGGAAAGCTTGTTAAAGAGTGGAGAAAAGTAAAAGTGAAAGGCCATGTGGAAGAAGCGCTTCAATTCATTAAAGAGGAGCTGCAATAGCGGGAGGGGTTGATTTGAAAACGGTATTTACATTTCGCCCGCCGCGGACATTGCAAGAAGAAATGAAGAGCAAGTATCCCGAAGCAGACTTTCTTTTTTACAAAAGTGCGGAAGAAGCGGAACGGCTGCATGAGGCGGAAGTGATCGTGACCTTCGGTGACGATTTAACCCCAGAGCATATCGGCTCCTGTCCTCATCTTAAGTGGATTATGGTGGCTTCGGCAGGAATCGATCATCTGCCTCTTCAAGCGATCGCAGACAGAAATATTTTAGTGACCAATGCAAGGGGCATACATAAAGTGCCGATGGCAGAATTCACAATGGGATTTATGCTGAACCATGTGAAGCGGTTCCCTGAACTGAGGAAGCTGCAAAAGGAGGAAACATGGAACAAACAATTGCCTTTGGGAGAATTGGCCGGTAAGCAGCTTCTCGTTTTAGGAACAGGTGCTATTGGCAGCGAAATTGCCCGGCTGGCGCAAGCTTTTCAAATGAAAACGATGGGCTTGAACCGAAGCGGCCATCCGGCGGAGCATTTTGCAGAAGTTCATCCAACAGCTGAACTTGCTGAGGTGCTTCCTGAAGCTGATTTTGTTGTGGCGATCTTACCAAGCACGAACGAAACGAAGGGGCTGCTGAAAGAGCATCATTTCCAAGCGATGAAAGAAACGGCCGCTTTTATTAATATCGGCCGTGGAGATATCGTAGAAGAGCAGGTGTTATTGGATGCTCTGCACAATGAATGCTTCGCTCATGCGTATCTCGATGTGTTTATTGAAGAGCCTTTGCCTGCTGGCCACCCTTTTTGGAAGCATCCAAGGGTGACGGTCACTCCTCATATATCCAGTATTACCAAGCGATATTTGCCGCGGGCGTTTGCGATTCTGGATCATAACTTGAAGCAGTATATTCAAGGGAAATCAGATTTCCAAAACAAAATAGATCTCACTAAAGGATATTAGGCTGAAAGCAAAGCGTCTCTAAGCTCATTTTTAGCTTAAAGGCGCTTTTTTTCTGTAAGCAATAAGTGATAAAAAGGGGAATTTTGGGTAGATATAAAGAAATAAGACAAAGCAGCAGAGGAGAGAAACCGGCTGGCTTTACAGGAAAGACAAGTTTTCTGTATTGACAAACTAGAGATATCATTAGTACACTAATTATAAAGATTCTAATATAATAATCCATTTTGTAAAGAAAAGAGGTGCATGGCGGTGTCCCATGAGCATGATCACTTAAAGGAAGCATTGGATACGTTAAAAGAAACTGGGGTCCGAATCACTCCCCAGCGTCATGCGATACTTGAATATTTAACTCAATCTATGACCCACCCAACCGCAGACGACATCTACAAAGCGCTTGAAGGAAAGTTTCCTAATATGAGTGTAGCCACAGTGTACAACAACTTAAGAGTGTTTCGCGAAGTTGGGCTAGTGAAAGAATTAACTTACGGTGATGCATCCAGCCGCTTTGATTTTGTAACGACAGATCATTATCACATTATCTGTGAGGAATGCGGAAAAATCGTTGATTTTCATTATCCGGGCTTAGATGAAGTCGAACAACTGGCATCGCATGTGACAGGATTTAAAGTCAGCCACCATCGCATGGAAGTGTACGGCACTTGTCCGGAGTGCGCTGATAAACAGGAAGTTCATTAAAAAGAACCTGCATTGATTAAGCGGTGTTTCCTTTGGGGTTCGCCGCTTTCTGTTTGCGGTTTTTCGAGATAACCAAGCCCTCTCCTATACGCCTTTTTCTCTTAATTAGGGAAGGGGTTTTTTTGTGCCTGATCCTTCTGGGAAGCAAGCATGCAGAAAGAACGATTGGACAAACGTACGGCCTTGAGATCAATTGATTTCAAGGCCGTGTGTGTTTATTGTTTCTTTTGATTATATTTCTCATCAAATTCTTTCCCCTCAAGCGATTGATCAAGGGTTAGCGGCTCTCTGCAATGCATGCACATATCCACACGCCCCAGCATTTTAGTCGGTTTCCCGCAATTAGGGCAAATGACCTGAACGGCTTTTGTTGACAGCATGCCGATCCAAAAGTAAACGACAGTGCTGGCGATAATACTAAGCAGTCCGAGGAGCATAAACAAAGTCATGATGAGAGGAGACTGCCTGAAGAATATTCCAGCATACATAATAATAAAGCCAATAAAAATTAGACTGAGTGCAAAAGTCCGTATGCGGTTAATTTTGCTTGAATACTTTTTCGCCATCAAATATGCCTCCTTAATAATAGAATATAACATAATTTTCAAAGGAAGGGACAGAGCGGAAGACGAACAAAATAATTAGAGGGTTTTTTTCATTTTTTGTCGAACATATGTGGGAAGAACAAACTCGTGTGTTTGGAGGAATTAGTATGGAAGACGTCCTTCGTCCGCTTTATCAAGAACGGACAAGCCAGCAAAATACTTTAGGGGTGATATCAGTTGAAAAGAGAGAACAGATCACACCCTTCACTGAGGACTTTGACACGATTTTGCTGGTTATTGTCAGCGAAGCAGAAGAGCCTGTCTTTGTTAAACATTATTTATATGAAAACGGCAAAGCGGCGCTGTATGTGGTGACCGAAGCCCAATTGAAAGAATGGCTGCTGCTTGGCAACAACCGCAGATTTATTGAATGGCTCTATCACGGCAAGACATTATTTGACCGCAATGAATATATACATGAATTAAAGCAGGAAATGAGAGAATTTCCTTTTTACGGCCGGAAGATGAAAATGTCGATTGAGTTTTCAAAGCTGATCAGAAGATATACAGACGGCAAAGCGTTTTTTAATAGCGGTCATTATTTAGACGCCTATAATCATGTCATGCACTCGCTGCATCACTTAGCCCGCCTTGCAGTCATTGAAAATGGATTTTACCCGGAAGTAACGGTTTGGCAGCAGATCAAGCAGATAGAGCCGGAAATCTATAAGTTATATGAAGAACTGCTAACGAGCGATGAAAATTTGCAAAAGCGTTTAGAATTGCTATTTTTGGCGAGCGAATTTCTTATTCATTCCCGAACGGAAAGCGGGGCGGCTCATTTATTGTCCATTTTAAAAGAGAAAGAGGGCTGGACGTTCCAAGAGTTGTTGCATCACACCGAGATTCAGCATTATGCAGTAGACTTAGGGATTATGCTGGAATATTTAATTGAGAAATCATTTATTAAAGTGCTTGCGGTGAAAACAAAAGGTCAAGGGATCTATCATCGTTACTACCAAGCAAAATAAAATATTTTTTATAAAAAGTGTTGACGTTATCTTTTTATCTTGGTATATTAATAAGCGTCGCTGCTGAAACAAACAGTTGCGGCGCAAAAAAAAACAAAAAGTTGTTGACTAGAAACTTAATTTTTGATAAGATGATAAAGTCGCTGTTAACGACACCAAATGATATTGATCCTTGAAAACTGAACAAAATAAACGTCAACGTTAATTCAATTTATTATTATGAGCTAAGCAAACAATCTTATCGGAGAGTTTGATCCTGGCTCAGGACGAACGCTGGCGGCGTGCCTAATACATGCAAGTCGAGCGGACTTAGCGGGAGCTTGCGCCCGTTTAAGTCAGCGGCGGACGGGTGAGTAACACGTGGGTAACCTGCCTGTAAGACGGGGATAACTCCGGGAAACCGGGGCTAATACCGGATGAGTTCTTTCTTCGCATGAAGGAAGATTGAAAGGCGGCTTCGGCTGTCGCTTACAGATGGACCCGCGGCGCATTAGCTAGTTGGTGAGGTAACGGCTCACCAAGGCGACGATGCGTAGCCGACCTGAGAGGGTGATCGGCCACACTGGGACTGAGACACGGCCCAGACTCCTACGGGAGGCAGCAGTAGGGAATCTTCCGCAATGGACGAAAGTCTGACGGAGCAACGCCGCGTGAGTGAAGAAGGTTTTCGGATCGTAAAGCTCTGTTGTCAGGGAAGAACAAGTGTCGGAGTAACTGCCGGCACCTTGACGGTACCTGACCAGAAAGCCACGGCTAACTACGTGCCAGCAGCCGCGGTAATACGTAGGTGGCAAGCGTTGTCCGGAATTATTGGGCGTAAAGCGCGCGCAGGCGGTCTTTTAAGTCTGATGTGAAAGCCCACGGCTCAACCGTGGAGGGTCATTGGAAACTGGAAGACTTGAGTGCAGAAGAGAAGAGCGGAATTCCACGTGTAGCGGTGAAATGCGTAGAGATGTGGAGGAACACCAGTGGCGAAGGCGGCTCTTTGGTCTGTAACTGACGCTGAGGCGCGAAAGCGTGGGGAGCGAACAGGATTAGATACCCTGGTAGTCCACGCCGTAAACGATGAGTGCTAAGTGTTGGAGGGTTTCCGCCCTTCAGTGCTGCAGCTAACGCATTAAGCACTCCGCCTGGGGAGTACGGCCGCAAGGCTGAAACTCAAAGGAATTGACGGGGGCCCGCACAAGCGGTGGAGCATGTGGTTTAATTCGAAGCAACGCGAAGAACCTTACCAGGTCTTGACATCCTCTGACCGCTCTGGAGACAGAGCTTTCCCCTTCGGGGGACAGAGTGACAGGTGGTGCATGGTTGTCGTCAGCTCGTGTCGTGAGATGTTGGGTTAAGTCCCGCAACGAGCGCAACCCTTGATCTTAGTTGCCAGCATTCAGTTGGGCACTCTAAGGTGACTGCCGGTGACAAACCGGAGGAAGGTGGGGATGACGTCAAATCATCATGCCCCTTATGACCTGGGCTACACACGTGCTACAATGGATGGTACAAAGGGCTGCAAGACCGCGAGGTTTAGCCAATCCCATAAAACCATTCTCAGTTCGGATTGCAGGCTGCAACTCGCCTGCATGAAGCCGGAATCGCTAGTAATCGCGGATCAGCATGCCGCGGTGAATACGTTCCCGGGCCTTGTACACACCGCCCGTCACACCACGAGAGTTTGCAACACCCGAAGTCGGTGGGGTAACCCTTACGGGAGCCAGCCGCCTAAGGTGGGGCAGATGATTGGGGTGAAGTCGTAACAAGGTAGCCGTATCGGAAGGTGCGGCTGGATCACCTCCTTTCTAAGGATAACGGAAAGTAAGAACGCTGTTCTTACTCCAACGAAACGTGACGTTTTATTTTGTTCAGTTTTGAAGGATGAATGCCTTCAAAAGATCAACATTGTTCTTTGAAAACTGGATAATATCGTATAAAGTAACCAAGCAATACCGAGTAATCGCCATTTTAGGTTAAGTTAGAAAGGGCGCACGGTGGATGCCTTGGCACTAGGAGCCGATGAAGGACGGGACTAACACCGATATGCTTCGGGGAGCTGTAAGTAAGCTTTGATCCGGAGATTTCCGAATGGGGAAACCCGCTGTTCGTAATGGAACAGCATCCCTGTCTGAATCCATAGGACAGGAGAAGGCACACCCGGGGAACTGAAACATCTCAGTACCTGGAGGAAGAGAAAGCAAACGCGATTCCCTGAGTAGCGGCGAGCGAAACGGGAACAGCCCAAACCAGAAGGCTTGCCTTCTGGGGTTGTAGGACACTCTATATGGAGTTACAAAAGAGCGGCATAAGCGAAGCGGTCTGGAAAGGCCCATCAGAGAAGGTAACAATCCTGTAGCTGAAATGCCTCTCTCTCCTGAGTGGATCCTGAGTACGGCGGAACACGTGAAATTCCGTCGGAATCCGGGAGGACCATCTCCCAAGGCTAAATACTCCCTAGTGACCGATAGTGAACCAGTACCGTGAGGGAAAGGTGAAAAGCACCCCGGAAGGGGAGTGAAAGAGATCCTGAAACCGTGTGCCTACAAGTAGTCAGAGCCCATTTATGGGTGATGGCGTGCCTTTTGTAGAATGAACCGGCGAGTTGCGATTTCATGCGAGGTTAAGCCGAGAAGGCGGAGCCGCAGCGAAAGCGAGTCTGAACAGGGCGAATGAGTATGAGGTCGCAGACCCGAAACCAGGTGATCTACCCATGTCCAGGGTGAAGGTAAGGTAACACTTACTGGAGGCCCGAACCCACGCACGTTGAAAAGTGCGGGGATGAGGTGTGGGTAGCGGTGAAATTCCAATCGAACCTGGAGATAGCTGGTTCTCTCCGAAATAGCTTTAGGGCTAGCCTCAAGGGAAGAGTCTTGGAGGTAGAGCACTGTTTGGACTAGGGGCCCCCATCGGGTTACCGAATTCAGACAAACTCCGAATGCCAAAGACTTATCCTTGGGAGTCAGACTGCGAGTGATAAGATCCGCAGTCAAGAGGGAAACAGCCCAGACCGCCAGCTAAGGTCCCCAAGTATAC